>JBOFKE010000054.1:0-11923 GCA_051657185.1 Bacteroidales bacterium
AAACATCACGAACTTTGCCATGATAAACACTTTTCTGTCCTGGAAAATTAAAATCTGTTTTAGTTAAAGCACCCATTTTTTGAATCTATTATTGATTGAAAAAGAATATCAGCTTGAAAGCACAAATTTATAAAAAGTATATCCTAATTGCAGTAAAACAACGGAGAATAATGTGTTAAAACCGCAACTGCATACAAAAGAAAAAAGGAAGTACCTTCTCCGAAAGAGAAGTACTTCCTTTTATATAATGGTTTATTATTTCACCAATTTAACGAATTCTGCGTTGTTTGCAAATTTAGCAAACTCAAGATCCGTAGCAGCCAACTTAGCGAAAGTAGAGTTCATTTTGATAGACTCTTTCAAGTTGTTGATCACCATTGATTCATTGTTAGTTCTAGCACCAACAACAGCCATCAAATAGTAAGTAGTTGCATCCGGAGTTTCGATAGCAGATAAAGTTGTTTTAGCTTTGTTGTATTCTTTAGCTAAGATTTGAGCAACAGCAGCGTTGTTAGATTTTGCATCAGCAAATGAGCGAACAGCGTTTGCATAGTCACCGTTTTGAGTATAAAGAATACCTAGAGCTTCGTTCAAACCTTCAGCACCTGCAGCTTTACCGAAATACTCTTCTGCTTTTTTGTTATGACCTTTTACTAATTCGATCAAACCAAGGTTCATTTGAACTTCAGGAGCAGTTGGAGCAATAGAAGCAGCTTTTTTGAAGTAGTGCTCAGCTTTGTCTAATTTGCCAGCTTCGAATTCCAACATACCTAAGTTGTTGTAACCACGGAAGTCTTGTGCATAGATATCAGCTACTTTTTGGTAGATAGCCCATCTGTCAGCGTTGATCAAAGTTGCAGCGTAAAGAAGTTCTTCAACGTTCAATGCACTTGGGTTTGATTTAGCCAAAGAAGCGATCTCTTCATCTGATTTACCAATCAAGTTGATTGTAGCAGTCAATTTAGAACGACGTAATTTTGGAAGAATTTCTTTCGCGATTACACCGAAAGTAGAAGACATTTTTTTGATTTCTTCGTCACGTACAGCAGGATCTGAGTACATAGCAAGAACACGTAAAACAAGGTCTTTATCTTGAATATCAGATTTCTCCATCAATTCTTTGAAACCTTCCCAGTCTTCAGCTGTAAATTTACCTTCGATTTCAGTATCGTATTTAGCCTTTTTCATTTGGCGTTGCATATACTTTTGAGTAACTTTCTCACGAGTGTTAGCTAAAGTATCATTCAACTGCCATGGTCCGTCAGGAGATGCATAAGAAGAGATTTCCAAGTTAACCAACTCTTTGTTGATAGCAGCAACTGCAGCTTTCATTGAATCTTGCAATGCAATCATCTCAGGAGAATTCAACTGAGCGTTACGCAAGTTTGCTTGTTGGATTAAGAATAAAATCTCTGCTCTTTGGTATTGTTTGATAATTCTTTGGAATTTATCTGCACCAATTGCAGGATTTGCGTTAGCTGCGCTTGAGATTTGCTCTGTTGAGATAACACCATCAGCAACTTTTACGCGAGGTAAAGTATAAGTTTTTGATTTCACTTTTACTTTGAACTCTAAGAATAATTCTGAGCTACGCATAGCCGGAACATAATTGAAAGAAACAGGCATTGTATATTTACCACCCATTTTGTAAGCAATCGTATTGTTATTGCCTTTTACTTTTTCCCCTTGGAAAGTCATTGGAGCAGAAGTAGCTTCTTGTCCGTTGAACACCAATACAGGAGTTACTGTTACTACAGCTTTTTTATTAAAGTACTTCGCAGGGAACGTACCATCAATTGTTGCGTTAACTTTTCCACCTTTAACTTCTAGTGGAGAAGGATTAACATTGAACATGTCTGGGCTTAATGGACCCATTTTCTTACTACATGCCGTGAAAGCAACTAAAACAGCCATTAATAATGGCAAGTAAAGTTTTCTAATCATGATTTTTGAAAATTAAGTTGGTATTTATTACTCTCTAAAATAATCTTTTTTGAAAAAAAATGGTTCTGTGTTGATTAATTGAAAACCATAAGCTTTGCAAGTCGCAAAATTATTCTCTTTTTTCAAACAACGAAAGAATTTTTTCTTTTTTTGAGCTAAGAAGGTGCAAATAAGTTAGGAATACATCTCAAATAAACAAACAAACGCAAAATACCTCCCTTTTATTCATTAATCGAAATTTATTTTCAACTTTTATTTCCACTATAATACAAGCGTTTAAATAACTGCCGAAAAAAAAATATCAGAGAATATTTGCAGAATAAAAAATAAACGCATACTTTTGCAACGCAATTGAGAAACAACGGTGCCATAGCTCAGTTGGTAGAGCAAAGGACTGAAAATCCTTGTGTCCCCGGTTCGATTCCTGGTGGCACCACAAAACAACCCTCACAGTCATTTGTGGGGGTTTTCTCGTATTTAGGCCTCTGTTTAACTTTATCCATTTATTTTGAGATAGGAAAACAGTTAACTCCCTTTCTAAAAAATCTAACTTCATATATAAAAATGATTACAGTTACTAATCTAGGTATTCAGTTTGGAAAACGTAAACTTTTCGAAGACGTTAATCTAAAATTCACTCCGGGAAACTGTTATGGCATTATCGGTGCTAACGGTGCAGGTAAATCAACGATGCTTAAAGCTATCAGTGGACAGATCGACCCAACTACCGGTACAATTCAACTAGGCTCAGGCGAACGCCTTTCTGTATTGAGTCAGGATCACTTTGCTTATGATGAATTTACGGTTCTTGACACAGTCCTTATGGGCCACACGGTTCTTTGGGATATCATGAAAGAGAAAGATGCAATTTATTGTAAAGAAGATTTCTCTGACGAAGATGGTATTCGCGCAGCAGAACTGGAAGAAAGATTTGCCGAACTTGAAGGATGGAATGCCGAAAGTGATGCTGCAATGCTTCTTAGCGGATTAGGTATCAAAGAAGATCTTCATTATACATTAATGAAAGATTTAAGTGGTAAAGAGAAAGTACGCGTATTATTAGCAAAAGCATTGTTTGGTAAACCTGATAACTTATTATTAGATGAGCCGACAAATGACTTGGATATCGAAACAGTAATGTGGTTAGAGAATTATTTAGCTGATTTCGAAAACACCGTATTAGTTGTATCCCACGACCGTCACTTCCTTGACTCTGTTTGTACGCATACCGTAGATATTGACTTCGGAAAAGTACAATTATTCGCTGGTAACTACGGTTTCTGGTACGAATCAAGCCAGCTTGCACTTCGTCAACAACAACAGCAAAATAAGAAAGCTGACGAAAAACGTAAAGAACTTCAGGAATTTATTCAACGTTTTAGCGCCAATGTTGCCAAATCTAAACAGACAACCAGTCGTAAGAAAATGTTGGAAAAACTAAACGTTGAAGAGATCCAACCATCTTCTCGTCGCTATCCGGGTATCATCTTTACTCCGGACCGTGACCCGGGAAATAAAGTTCTTGAGATTCATGGTTTAACAAAAAGCATCGAAGGTGATCTTTTATTCAAAGATATAAACTTCATGGTAGAGAAAGACGACAAAATCGTATTCATCTCTAAAGATCCTCGTGCTATGACAGCATTCTTCAACATTATTATGGATGAAGATAAAGCTGACAGCGGAACTTTTGAATGGGGCGTTACGATCACTCCGGCTTACCTTCCGTTAGATAACTCTGAATTCTTTGATACAGACTTGAATCTGGTTGACTGGTTATGCCAGTTCTCAACGGACACAACTGATTTATACATCAAAGGTTTCTTAGGCAAAATGTTATTCTCGGGTGAAGAGATTCTTAAAAAAGCAAGTGTCCTTTCCGGAGGTGAGAAAATGCGTTGTATGATTGCACGCATGATGATGAAAAATGCTAACTGTTTAGTATTAGATTCACCGACCAACCACCTTGACCTTGAATCAATTCAGGCATTCAATAATACATTGAAAGGATTCAAAGGCAACATTCTGATGTCTTCTCATGACCACGAATTTATCCAAACCGTTTGTAATCGTGTTATCGAATTAACTCCAAACGGAATTATTGATAAGATGATGGATTATGACGATTACATCACAAGCGATGAAATCAAAGCTTTACGTGAGAAAATGTATAAAAAATAATTCCTTTTTTCAGGATACTCTCAAGAGACGGCTCAATTTACCTGAGCCGTCTCTTTTTTTTATATTCAATCGAAACTGAATCAAAACAAATCGATACCGGTAATAAGGACCTCCTTCCTTCTGAAACTTCTCAACCAATTTACAGAATTCTGCCTCTTCCAGAAATCAACTCCAAACATCTACAAATACATCAAGGCAAAACTATTTTCAAACGACTGATATCTAATTTATTAAACAGTCAAATCAATATATTTCCTCCTTGTATTAATTTGTTAACTGTAGGTCGCACAAAAATGCGGTGTACTTCGCAATTTTGTGCGACCTACTTCGCATTTTTGCGCGGTGTACACCGCGCTGATTATTCACAGTATGAAAACAATTAATCTGACCGCAGAAAAAATTATTTTGCCTTTGTCATAAATTAGTTATGGTCATAAAAAAGGATGTGCATCCGAGCTGATTTATCCAAAAAGCAGCAACATAATAACCACTTCTAACACATCCATCGCCATGTCCGCATACCCGTCTCGAAGTATAAGTCTTAATTTGGAATAGAAAATGATTATTTAGATAAGTATTTTACAGTAAGAACGAATATTCTTTTATATATTTGAAAACTAACCAATCACGAGAACTGTTTAGTCTAAAAAGAGACATATATTGAAATGAGTTATTATGGAAGAAAACAAGATACTTAACATAGGAGACAAAGCTCCTGATTTCAAAGGAATAGATCAGGACAATCAAGAGATTTCACTTTCACAGTTTAAAGGGAAAAAGGTCGTTTTGTACTTTTATCCGAAAGACAATACACCGGGATGTACTGCTGAAGCCTGTGATTTGCGTGATAATTATGAAAGATTCCTGGCAGAAGGATATGTGGTAATCGGAGTAAGTGCAGATAGTGTCACATCACATAAAAGATTTGCAGAGAAACAAAATCTACCCTTCCCTCTCATTGCCGACACTGAACGCACTATCCAAATGGCATATAATGCCTATGGAGAGAAAAAATTGTATGGCAAAGTATCGATGGGTATTTTGCGTAAAACCTATATCATTAATGAAGACGGTATAATAACTGACATTATTGAGAAGGTCAAAACTAAGGAGCATGCAAAACAAATTCTGGGAGAATAATAGGACATTACTCTTACAATAAATCACCTCTTAAATCATTTCCGACATGAAAGCGTTTTTAACATCGGTATTGGTAATGCTAGGTTTGGCATCAGTACCAGCACAGGTAAAAGTTGGCGATAAGGCACCTCCGTTTCATGGTGAAGACCAGAACGGGCGTGTAATAGATTCAAAACTACTCAAAGGCAAAAAGTATGTATTATACTTCTATCCGAAGGATAATACTCCCGGGTGTACGGCTCAGGCTTGTAGCTTCAGAGATAATTACAAGGAGTTAAAGGATAATGGCTTTACCATTATTGGCGTCAGCTCTGATAATAAAAGGTCTCATGCGACTTTTTCTTCAGATTACAACTTACCATTCGCCATTATTGCCGATACGGCAAAAAGTATCATTAATAGTTTCGGTGTCGGAAAAGGCCTGTTTACACAACGTAAAACATTCGTAGTAAATGAAAATGGCGTTGTGACTCAAGTTATTGAAGGAGTAAATGCAAAAGAGCATCCTATTAAAGTTTTAAGCAAATAGCAATAAATATAAATCCCTTTGATAAGACTAAAGCAGTGCCTTATCAAAGGGATTATTTTTCAGAGTAATAAAAAAAGGCATCCAATTTTTGGATGCCTTTTTTATATAGTAATCAATAAATTGATCAGTCTTTCAACTTAGCTGAAATGAACTCACGGTTCAAACGAGCGATGTTTGTGATAGAAACGTTCTTAGGACATTCTGCTTCACAAGCACCTGTGTTTGTACAGTTACCAAATCCTAGTTCGTCCATACGAGCAACCATTGCTTTAGCACGACGAGCTGCTTCGATACGGCCTTGAGGAAGAAGAGCTAACTGGCTAACTTTAGCAGAAACGAACAACATAGCTGAACCGTTTTTACAAGCTGCAACACAAGCACCACAACCAATACAAGAAGCTGAATCCATTGCTTCATCAGCATCGATCTTAGAGATTCCGATTGCATTAGCATCAGGAACACCACCTGTATTTACAGATACGTATCCACCAGACTGCATAATTTTCTCGAAAGCCTGACGATCAACCATCAAGTCACGGATTACAGGGAATCCTGCAGAACGCCAAGGCTCGATTGTGATTGTTTCGCCATCTTTGAAACGACGCATGTGCAATTGACAAGTAGTTACTGAATCATCAGGCCCGTGAGGGTGTCCGTTGATATATAATGAACATGCACCACAGATACCTTCGCGGCAGTCATGATCAAAAACTACAGGCTCTTGCCCTTTGCTCACTAATTGCTCATTTAAAATGTCAAGCATTTCAAGGAATGAACTATCAGTAGAGATATTATCTAATTTATAAGTCTCGAAAGCACCTTTTACTTTCGGACTTTTTTGTCTCCAAATCTTCAGAGTTACATTTATAGTCTTGTCCATAAGAGTCTTTTTTTCCTTTGAGTTGAGAATTACGCTTTGTAGTTACGTTGTTGACGCACGATAAACTCGTAATCAAGTGATTCTTTGATCAATTCCGGGTCTTGATCGTCGCCCATATATTTCCAACAAGAAACATAAGAGAATTTGTCATCCTGACGAAGAGCTTCCCCTTCTTCTGTTTGATATTCTTCACGGAAGTGACCACCACAAGATTCTTGACGATCCAAAGCATCGCGAGCCATCAATTCACCGATTTCGATGAAGTCAGCAACACGTAAAGCTTTTTCAAGCTCTGTGTTCATGTCTGCACCTGAACCCGGAATAAATACGTTGCTCCAGAACTCTTTCTTAACGGCCTTCAATTTCTCGATAGCTGTTTTAAGACCTTGTTCGTTACGACCCATACCTACGAAATCCCACATGATCAATCCTAATTCTTTGTGAATTGAATCAACAGTGCGTTTTCCTTTGATAGACATCAATTTAGAAATACGATCCTGGATTTCTTTTTCAGCAGCAGCAAACTCAGGAAGTTCTGTACTGAAACGAGGGATACGAATTTGATCAGCCAAGTAGTTTTGGATTGTGTAAGGAAGAACGAAATATCCGTCTGCCAAACCTTGCATCAATGCAGATGCACCCAAACGGTTAGCACCGTGATCAGAGAAGTTAGCTTCACCGATTGCGAACAAACCTGGTACAGATGTTTGTAATTCGTAATCAACCCAAGTACCACCCATTGTATAGTGGATAGCCGGATAGATCATCATCGGAGTTTGATATGGATTATCATCAACGATTTTCTCATACATTTGGAACAAGTTACCATAACGATCTCTAACTACGTTTTCACCTAAACGGTTGATCGCGTCAGAGAAGTCAAGATATACAGCCAAACCTGTGTTACCAACACCGAAACCGGCATCGCAACGTTCTTTAGCTGCACGTGAAGCTACGTCACGAGGAACAAGATTACCGAATGCAGGGTAACGACGCTCCAAATAGTAGTCACGATCTTCTTCTTTAATTTGAGTCGGTTTCAATTTACCTGCACGAATAGCAGCTGCATCTTCTTTCTTTTTAGGAACCCAGATACGACCGTCATTACGTAATGACTCAGACATCAAAGTCAATTTAGACTGGAATTCTCCGTGTACCGGAATACAAGTAGGGTGAATTTGCGCCATACATGGGTTAGCAAAATATGCACCTTTCTTGTAACATTGCCATGCAGCAGAACCATTACAGTTCATTGCATTTGTTGACAAGAAGAATGTATTACCGTATCCACCAGTAGCGATTACTACAGCGTGAGCTGCGAAACGCTCCAATTTACCGGTAACAAGGTTACGAGCGATAATACCGCGGGCACGACCGTCGATAACAACAAGGTCAACCATTTCGTAACGAGTATATAACTTAACTGTTTTTTTCTCAACCTGGCGGCTTAATGCAGAGTAAGCACCTAACAAAAGCTGCTGACCTGTCTGACCTTTAGCGTAGAATGTACGAGAAACCTGAGCACCACCGAAAGAACGGTTATCCAAAAGTCCGCCGTATTCACGAGCGAAAGGTACACCTTGAGCCACACATTGGTCAATGATATCGTTTGATACTTCAGCCAAACGGTAAACGTTAGCCTCACGAGCACGATAGTCACCCCCTTTAATTGTATCGTAGAACAAACGGTATACGCTGTCACCATCATTCTGATAGTTTTTCGCAGCATTGATACCCCCTTGTGCTGCGATTGAGTGCGCACGACGTGGAGAATCAGAAATACAGAAGTTCAATACGTTGAAACCAAGCTCTCCTAGAGAAGCCGCTGCAGAAGCACCTGCAAGACCTGTTCCAACTACGATAATATCCAAACGACGTTTGTTTGCTGGGTTCACCAATTTTTGGTGTGATTTATAGTAGCCCCACTTCTCGGCCAAAGGACCTTGAGGGATTTTAGCATCTATCTTAGTCATAATTTTAGTACAATTGTTTTGTGATTTCTAAATCTTCTATTTAGTTCTAAATGTTAGAATCTTTATCCCAATTATTGGTTAAGACCAAACAAGAAGAATAAAGGAATGATAGTGAATCCGATTGCAATTAATGTTGCAAGAACACTACCTAAAGCTTTCCAACGCGGCATCCAGTTGTAGTTATTCAATCCCATAGATTGGAATGCACTCCAGAAACCGTGAGTCAGGTGGAACCACAAAGCCCAGATCCATACAATGTAGATAACTACATAAGCAGGGTTTGTAAATAAATCCACAGCTAATTGGTAAGCATTCGCTTCCGGTGTACCACCAATGAAGTGTTGCAACTGCATTTTAGCCCAGAAGTGAATCAAGTGAAGACCTAAAAAGCCTAATACAATAATACCTAAAACAAACATGTTTTTAGAAGCCCATGAAATGTTAGTTTTGCTTGATGAAGCATAGCGGTCATTCCCACGAGCTTTTCTGTTTTGTGCTGTCAGGATGAACGCATAAACGATATGCACCAAGAAACCTAGCGCCAATACAGGAACCATCACCATAATTAATGGATTTGTATCCATGAAGTGACACACTACATTGTAAGGAATCTCTGCCGGAGTTGTTGCACCGCCAGTACCTGCTAATAATGCAAGGTTAGCTGATAAGTGAACAATCAGGAACGAGATTAGAAAAAGTCCCGATAAACTCATGATGAGTTTTCGTCCAATTGAACTGTTAAAAATCCACATAAAGATAAAATTAAATGTTACTATTTAGAGTTTAATTTGAGCAAACAATCTTCCTAACGATACGAAAAAACCGTACTGTTAAAAATTATTATAGATATTGCGCGAGCAAAATTAGGTTATTTGTGGCTTAATCCATAGAAAATATTCAAAAAGTTCGGTATCAAAAGAGATAAAATCGTTTTATATGGAAATAATTAAAACCTATAACATTAAATTGCAATATTGAGATTGCAATTTAAACCATTTTATTAACTCAATTAATTGTATGTTCAATTCGTAGCTATTACCTTTGCGCCTCCTAAAAGAATAACTGTTAATATTTCTCTATTATTCAAGTTATATTATTCATTATAAACATTATGACCTATGAGTTTGTCTTGCCGCTAACTCATATCTCATATTACTTAAAAAAAGATTGGTGATATGAAAAAATGGGCTATGAATGTATTTCGACCCGCTATTTTCTCTAGTTTAAGAGATTACAATTTATTTCAGTTCAAAAAAGATCTGATATCAGGTATCATTGTAGGCGTAGTAGCCTTACCGTTGGGTCTGGCTTTTGCGATTGCTTCGGGTGTAGCACCTGAAAAAGGTCTTGTTACAGCTATTATTGCCGGCGTAATCGGAGCACTTTGCGGAGGCAGCAAGGTACTGATAAGCGGACCAACCGGAGCTTTCGTCTTAATCACTTCTGCAATTATCAATAAACACGGTCTGGAAGGATTGGCTTTCTCTACTTTTCTGGCAGGACTGCTACTTATTATATTAGGTGTACTTAAATTAGGGAAGGTTATTAAATTTATTCCATATCCAATAGTTATCGGATTTAATGCGGGTATTGCGCTATCCATTTTCACCTCTCAAATCAAAGAATTTTTAGGATTAACGATTGAAAGCAATCCTCAAAACTTTATTGCCCGTTGGGCAGCTGTATTCGAAAATATCACAACATTCAATTTATGGGCTATCGGCTTAGGGCTTCTGACTATCTTCATTATTTTACTTACGCCGAAGATCTCTTCTAAAATACCGGGATTTCTTGCAGCGATCGTGATTATTGCAGGTTTGGCCTATGTACTCAGATTTCAGTTAGGGATTACAGATATCCGTACTATTTCGGACTGCTATTTGATTGACGACCGTTTTCCTATGCCTCAGAATATTGATTTCCGATTCGATGCTATCAAGGATTATCTGTCTTCTGCAATAACCATTGCAATTATGGGTGCCATTGTCAGCCTTATTACTGCAACCGTTGCTGATGGAGCTATTGGGGAGAAACAAGATCCTAACACTGAACTTATCGGACAGGGAATTACGAATCTAATTATACCGATTTTCGGTGGAATTCCTTCGACGGGTGCAATTGCACGTACGATGACAAGTGTCAATAATGGCGGTCGAACCCCTATTGTAAGCTTTATTCACGCATTAGTTGTACTTGTAATCTTATTAAGTCTCGGACCTCTTTCCAAGTATATTCCGACAGCTTGCCTTGCAGGTATGCTGGTTGTTGCATCATATAATATGAGTGGATGGAAAAGTATAGTTGGTTTATTCAAAGGGCCCAAATCTGATTTCTTTGTTATGCTTACCACTCTCTCGCTGACCGTGCTGTTTGATTTGAGTATTGCGATTGAGTTTGGTTTACTGCTTGCTGTATTCTTATTTATGAAACGTGTGCAAGAGACAAGTAGTATCTCTCTTGTAACAGAATCTATAGACCCTTCAGCAGGAACGGATCTTAATATAGAAGAGAAAATTATTATCCCTAAAGGAGTAGAAGTCTACGAGATCGACGGCCCATTCTTCTTTGGTATAGCCAATAAATTCGATGAGCAAATGAGTGTCATTGGTGTAAAACCCAAAATACGAATCATTCGCATGCGCCATGTTCCTTTCATTGATTCAACAGGGCTTCAGAATTTGAAAACACTAACGGAGAATTCGAAGAAGGAAAACATAAAAGTGCTTTTATCCGGCGTAAACGATCACGTCAAACAGGCTATGGAGCAAACAGGCTTTCTTGACTCTTTCGGGCGGGAAAATGTCTTCTCGAATATTAACGAGACACTTGAAGAAGCACATAAGATTCTGCCTGGTCTCGAGCGAAAACATAAAAACTAATTGCTTTTTCAGAATCGATTAGCTCTTATAATTTTGAAGGACGGAACTATACAATTCTATAGTTTCGTCCTTTTTTTAGTTCAATACATATTTCCATTAATAACGAATAAGCGGATAAATAACCGCCATTATATATACAATTTAGAGCTGTATCAGTTGGCCAAAATCCGAAATTCTATTTTATTAAAATCAGACTCTCCCAATTATAAAAAAGGCTGTAAACAGTCAATCAAAATAGAAATTTAACACTTACATCCCCAAAAACCGCAAAAAACATGCTAAAAAACACAGATTCGATAACTATTTTATCAAATAGATCCTATAACTTTGTGACGTTTGAATAAAATTTCGCTTTGAACTACAAACTATGGAACAAACACTATTACTTATCAAGCCG
>JBOFKE010000055.1:0-7670 GCA_051657185.1 Bacteroidales bacterium
TTATTACGTAGCCATCTTTACGCAATCTCTCTGTCAATGAATCAACAACCTCTTTACAATCAACCGCAATAGCCAGATGAGCCAGTCCTTTGAGATTGCCCCGGCTTACCGGATCTTCTATATTTGCAATATGCATCAACTCAATCCTGGTTTTTCCGGAAGGAAAAGATAAGAAATATGAAGTATATCCTCTTTTTGGATTTACATATTTATCATTACAACTCAGTTTAAAATACTTCATATAAAACGAACGAAGTAACTCAATGTCTTCGACCCATATAGCAATATGCTCTATTCTCATAATTCGTTAAATTGATCTGATTAATAATATGCCACAAAAATAAAAGTCGGATACTTCTCTCCAAATGACCTGCGTCAATTTCTGAAATTTAGTACGAAAAGATGAATTTATTATCTTCGCAAGCAAAGAAACCAGATGCCCGAAAACATGGAAATAATAAAATCGCTCTGCGAAAAATACAACGTTACTCTTTCAGATGCGTCAAAGAAAGAGTTTCTTTCCGTAGTACAACATCAAGTATATACGAAAAACGAAATAGTCCTGGAGCAAGGACAAATAAGCCGGTTTATGTATTTTATAGAGAAAGGAATAATCCGTCAGTTTTATTACAAAAACGGGAGAGATATTACAGAACATTTCTCTTGCGAAGGTGATATTGCGACCTGTATCGAAAGCTTATTCGGAAAAGAACCGACCTCACTCTGCATTGAAGCGATAGAAACAACATCTCTTTATTTGCTTGATTACCGAAAGTGGAGCGACTTAGCAAATACGTATTCGGATATTAACAATCTACTCCGAAAGATATTAGAATACAAACTCATCATATCACAGAAAAAAGCGGATTCATGGCGATTTGAAAGTGCGAACGAGCGTTATGAGCGGTTTTGTCAAGAGTATCCGGATGTAGCAAGAAGGGTTCCTGTTGCACATATTGCTTCTTATCTACTGATGAATCCGGAAACGTTAAGTCGGGTGAGAGCCGGAAGTTTATAAATATATCCGGTGTTAAAGCAGAGAAAAATGCCCTTGTATCACAATCATATTTAATATTATCATAAAAGCACCTCTATCCTGTAATTTCAGGTATAAAGGTGCTTTATATCATTAAAAAGACTTATCAATTACTGGTAATAACCTGACCTGCTTCGTTATACAGATCAACTTTACCATCCAAGAGCAAAGCAATAACCGTGATTTCAGGATCAAGTACTTGTTCCGGTACATCAATATAAAGAATACCCGGTACCTGACTCCAGTATAATTTTCCTACTACTTTTGTTTCAAGCATAGCACCGTTCCCGACAACCCAGGCACGATTCACTTTATTCTTCAGTCCCTTGATCGAAATCGGACCTTGCGGTTTATAAGGCAGATATAAATAAAGAATATCCTGAGTCTTGTTCAAAGCTGTATATGCCATAACATGCCCATTAGGGATTCCGGCACGTGTGCCGTAAATAGCCTCAGCATGTTTCTTAGTCCATCTTCCGAACTCCTTAAGCACTGCGACTTGCTCTTCCGGAATAGTACCATCCTCTTTCGGTCCGATATCAAGTAACAAATTACCTCCGTTGGAGATACAATCTACGAAAGTACGCAGCAACATATTAGCTGATTTATAATTTGTATCTGTTGGCACATATCCCCAATTATCATTCATTGTCATACACAATTCCCACCAAGGTGATTTCGGACGTGCTACAGGTACCCCTTGTTCCGGAGTTTCATAGTCACCGTACCCCTGAATACGGGAGTTCAATACCACATTCGGATTGAATTTTCGTAACATTGTAGCCAGATCTTTTGCTTTCCATGTCTTTCCGTCGAAATCCCAATCTCCGTCAAACCAGTACAAATCGGGTTTATATTGTTGATTCAGCTCAGTTAACTGTTCATTGTTAAAATCCAGAAAACGCTGCCAGCGAGCCGGATCATCTTTCACCTGATAGCGCATCGATGTACGTGATTCATGCGGATAATCATTACTCGACCAATCTAGTAAAGAATAATAAATACCCACTTTTAATCCTTGTTTGCGTGCTTCTGATACAAATGGTGTAAGGAGATCACGTTGTGCCGGAGTTTTCTTTACCACACTTAGATCATTTGCTTTCGCATCCCACAAAGCAACGCCATCGTGGTGTTTGGAAGTCATTACGGTATATTGAGCTCCTGATTCTTTGATCAGACCGATCCACTCTTTCGGATCATAGTTTTCAGCGGTGAAACCATCCAGTTGTGACATATATTCATCATAAGATAAATACTTGTTGTAGAAAGACCAGCTTTCGACAACACCTCTAACGGAGTAAATACCCCAATGAATAAAGATTCCAAGCTTGGCATCCTGAAACCATTCCATCCGCTCTTCCTTTTGCTGCGGAGTTTCATTAAGCAATTTCTGTGATTTTGCAGATTGCAGAGAAAATAACCCTGCCAGACACAGGGTTGCAATTGATTTAATTTTCATAGTTCTGTGTGATTGATAAAAAGATTCTAAAGATTTGTGGTACAGCCATTAGATTAAAAAAAAGCGCAAATCCCCAAAAGAGATTTACGCTTTTAAAACTTGGCTATTATATCTGTGGTCCCACTTGGGCTTGAACCAAGGACCCCCTGATTATGAGTCAGATGCTCTAACCAACTGAGCTATAGGACCTGCTTAGGGTTATGTACCCGATTGCGAATGCAATATTACAACAATTATTTTAATCTACAAATAGTAAACGGATATTTTTTATTGTTTTTTTTCGTACACTTGATACACCAGTACATTCCCCTCGCCATGCAATAAAACCTCAAAACTATCACTAACAGACTCATTGAGAGAACCTTCCCACCAACTATTCAATATTCTTTCCTCTATAGGATATTTAAGATTCCGAACAGAAACAGGTACTAAAGGAGACAATGAAAAAATTGAAATTTTTTGTTTTTCGAAAGAATCGAAACGTTGTGAGTTTTTAATTGCCGTAAAAACGCCAAAATCGGTCATGAGTTTTATTTCTGAGAAGAGTGACTGATATTGAGCCAGTAGAGAAATATTTGCCAAAGTATGATCTTCCCGCAATCCGGTTGCCGCAAGGATGTATACAGACCGGATATCTTTTCTACTGACAAATTCTACAGCCTTGGTCAGATCATTCGTTTCCTGATCCGGATTATGTATCACTATTGCAGCAAAACGTTTTCGAATCTCTTCAGACAAACTATCGAGGTCTCCTACAATAGTATGCGGCATGTATCCTTTTGCAACTAAAGTCTCTGCAGCACCATCACAGGCAACGATCATCTTAGCCTGATCAAGCACACCTAAAACGATTGATGAAGTCGGAAATTCTCCATTAGCGACAATGACACAATCATAAATCTTTTGCATACAAGACCCCTTTCTTTTTCCAGTTAATATAACCAACTATAGCCAGTGAGGCATAACATAAATAGAGAAATGATGTCGGATAAAGTCCTCTGTATATATAAATGTAGATGCTTATCAGATTTATTACGACCCAGAGCATCCAATGTTGAAGGATTCGTTTAGCCAGCATCCATGTTGCAAGAATACTTAATGTTGTGGTAAAGGCATCCGCATAAGGAATCGGCGAGTCCGTAAAATTATCCAGAACATACGCCATACTCAGATAAACAGGGAAGAAAGAGAAAATCAATCCGATACCTGTTTTTTTATCCAGATTGATGTACTTGATCTGTTGACTATCTTCCGATGTCTGTTCCTCCTTTTTATATTTCCAGAGGATCCAACCATAAATACTAATCAATACATAATAGATATTCAAACCCATATCTGCATATATTTTTGCCTGATAAAAGACAAACACATATACAAATGACGTGATTAAACCAATGACCCACATAACGGGCTTTTGTTTAATCTCGAGATAAAGATAAAGCAGTCCGGTTATCACACCGAAATATTCGAGTAGCTGATCCATAGTATGTTTGCTAAAAAGATAATCCTGAGTTTTTAGTTCAGGATTATCTGCAGATGTATGATTTTAGAATCTTAAGACTAAACGTCCCATAACATTCGTTCCGGCTTGTGTAAAGTAACCATCGTCTTTTTTACGCACTCCGCCTTCGAAGTATGAATAAACCCATGCATTAGTTTCATACTGTTCATTGAACAAGTTATTAACCGTGAAATCAACAGTAATTGTTTCCATAAACGAAGGTTTGAATGTGTAACCCAGACGTAGATTATTCACAAAATACGGATTGATCGAACGATCCTTCGACGATGTATTGTCAATATACTGACGCCCGACAAAGGTGCTGTTAAATGCTGCCGAGAAACCTTTGTACGCAAAGTTAAACATACTGTTTGCTATGACATCAGGCGAAAAAGCAATATTTGTCTTCCCGATATAAACTGCATGTTGCTCACCTGTATCCCAGTCATCAACGTATTCAGTGAATTTTTTGATCTTGTTCTGACTTAAAGTGACATTCCCTTCCCAGTTTAACCAGTTCGTAATTTTTACACCTCCCATCAACTCAATACCCATACGGTAGCTATCTTTGATATTTGATGTCAGCGGCTCTCCAATCTCACTAATTTTTCCGGTAAGAACCAATTGGTTATTATAATCCATAAAATAAAGATTCGCACCTACATGGAAACGATCCATACGGAATTCGTAACCAGCTTCATAGTCATAAAGTGTCTCATACGTAGGTCTTTCATCAGCTGCCGCCTCCGTGAAATTATTACGGTTGGGTTCACGGTTGGCAATCGAGAATGAAACGAAAGCATTGTGGTATTTAGCAAAAGAATAATTCAAACCGGCTTTCGGATTGAAAAAGTTGTAGTTTTTATGAATGTCCAAAGCTCCGGCTTTGTCATCTTCACCTTTAATCTTATAATTGATTCCTCTGTACTGCAAATCAACGTATGCATTGAGATTCTTCGTGATTAACATATTTGCCTTAGCAAAAGCATTATAATCCAGTTTCGTCCCGTTGCTTCTGTAATATTCATGATCCGGATCCAGATTCTGAATATTTTTTACCCATTTCACTTTACCATAGTGATCTCCATCGTAATTATTTACAGCAGTACCTAAAGTAAGGTGCCAGTTATCTTTGCGGTAGTTAGCACTATAAACAGCTCCATAAAAGTGATTGTCTAACCATTTCTGACGTACCAAATCCGACTTCGTAACTTCTGTTCCATCAGCATTTATAAACGGATTCAATTTATAGGATTTGAACTTTGCGCCTTCTTTATAATCCTCGTAATATCCTTTACCGCGTGTATAGTGTGCTGTCATATTCATATTCCAGAAGTCACCGACACGTTGTGTAGCCATCAGATGATAATGCTGTTGCTGATAATTATCGGTTTGATTATCATAAAAGCGCGTAACCCCGTTCTCATCCGTGTACATCCCGCATGAGTTAAACGTACGATTGGTTTTCAGCATTTCAGATGATATACCATTCCATGACTGATACGTTTTTTCCTTACTTCCGAAAGTCTGGAATTTAATCATTGTATTATCACCATAATAAGCTCCGGATGCAAAATAAGAGTTCATATTGGCCGATGCGCGATCAATGAATCCGTCACTTTGAATATGAGATGCGCGGGCATCAAACACAAACTTGTTTTTCAACAAACCCGTACTGACTTTCCCGGTTGTTTTAAACGTCCCGAAAGATCCGCCAGCTGTAGAAACTTCTGCATAAGGTTTATAGGACATGCCCTGAGTCTGCATAGCAATTGTTGCTCCGAAAGATGCAGCTCCGTTCGTTGAAGTACCGACTCCGCGCTGAATTTGAACATTCTCAACCGAAGAAGCAAAATCGGGCATATTAACCCAGAAAACGGTATGCGACTCCGAATCATTCATCGGAACTCCATTCACTGTGATATTGATACGATTTGCATCGGTACCACGTACACGAAATCCCGTGTAGCCAATGCCCGTTCCTGCATCGGAAGTCACAATAACCGAAGGTGTTTGCGAGATAAGATAAGGAACATCCTGACCAAAGTTTCGTTTGGCAATTTCTTCCTTCGAAAGATTAGTGTACGCAACCGGAGTACCCTTCATCGCTTTTGTTGCTGTCACAACAACTTCATCCAGGTCTATATGATTCGCCATTTTCGCCGAAAGTGTATCTGAATCTGAATGTGTTGATATACGGTTGTTTTCTGCCCGTAATAAAGCAGCAAACCCAATAAGAATAAATAATAGAATAAAATCTCTTTTCATACTGTTTAGATATAAATGAAACAAACGAAAAAGAGGGTACGAGAGAAATATACCAAAATTAAAAAGAAAAGATTTTGCAAACGATTTCTCCCTACGACGGCATTATCCGTACAGGTTCAATGGGTATAATCTCAGCCTCTTCAGGAAGCACCCCCTACATTTTTCGGGTGCAAAGTAAGAAACTGTTTCTGACTTATTCAAATATTTAGTTATAAAGAATAGAAAAGATGTGATTTCTTATGCGCTTTATTGAATTCTTTTATCTTTGCTCAAAATACGAAAATTAAGAAATTATATGAGCTCTAAACGCGATAAATTAAAGTCATTTTCAGAAGAATGGTTCGGTTTTTTTGTTAGTCTCATACGCATTCTTTTTCTTGGAAAGAAAAGTATTCCGACACCAGGAAGGCAAAAAGGCAGTAACTCAATTATTATTTTTGGTAACGGCCCGTCTTTTAAAGACATGATTGAAAATCAAACTGATTTTTGGGTGGATAAATCCCGCTTAATGGTAAATTTCAGTGCTTGTTCGAGTTATTTCGAAGTAGTAAAACCCAATTACTATCTGGTTGCGGATCCGGTTTTCTGGTTACATAAGGATAAAGAAGAAAAATTGTTCCATGCCTTAACGAACAAAACCGATTGGGATCTGATTCTATTTATGCCTGCAGATGCTTTTAAAAGTTCTCACTGGCAAAAGGTGATAAGAAAAAATAAGCATATCCGCGTTTACCCGCATAATACAATTCCGATCGAAGGTCCGGATTGGTTTTGCGACTGGGCATTTCACAAAGGTTTAGGGGTGCCCCGCCCGCATAATGTACTCATTCCTGCACTGATGGTTGCCCTCCGTATGGGATTCAGCCAAATCTATTTGTCAGGAGCCGAGCATTCATGGATTCATGATATAGGAATTTCGGATGATAATCGGGTAATCATGAATTTCACACATTTCTATGATAACGGAAAGACAAATAAAACAGATCAGACGCAATATGCTTCTTATCCGCTTTATCAGATTCTTTATCATCAATATATTATTTTTAAAATGTATCGGGAAATTGAAACAGTCTCTAAACGTTGGGGATTGAAAATATACAATACAACACCCGGTTCATTTATCGATGCCTTCGAAAGATATGCATTGAATAAAAACTTATAATCGATATGTTCCAATTAGATCAGTTTATTGCAAAATACGTTACAAAGCGTGCGAACAGCATGTTTACAGAAGATATTCTTAATAACAAACAAGCTTTAAGTCAGGCTATAAAAGGAAAAGATGTATTAGTTATCGGTGGTGCAGGAACAATAGGCAGCTCCTATATCCGCGCATTGCTCCCTTTTGAACCAAAGAGTCTTGTGGTTGTAGATATCAATGAAAATGGACTGGCAGAATTGACCCG
>JBOFKE010000056.1:0-11417 GCA_051657185.1 Bacteroidales bacterium
TATTTATCTGCTGTTCTAAAATAAGACAACCATAACGATGTAAAAAAGCGTCACTTTAAGTATTACCTTAAAATGACGCTTTTATATTTTATAAGCCTGTTATCTTACTTATTGACAAACCGAACATCCCGAACATTTAGAAAGCTCTCCTCTGAATCGTTTTTCAACCAAATGCTTCAAACGATCTTTTAATGATTCAAGACGAATATTCTCTATAACGTCATGCGTAAACGCAAACATTAGCAACATACGGGCTTCTGGCTCTGAAATCCCTCTCGAACGCAAATAAAATAATGCATTTTCATCAAGTTGACCAACCGTAGCTCCATGCGAACACTTCACATCATCTGCATAGATTTCCAGTTGAGGCTTCGTGTACATTTTAGCTTCACGAGTAGCACAAATATTTTTGTTTGACTGGAATGAAGTGGTTTTCTGAGCATCTTTGCGTACCAGAATACGACCGGCAAAAACACCTGTGGCAGAATCATTCAAAACATATTTGTAAAGCTCATTACTATGGCAATTTGGCACAGCATGATCTATATAAGTATGATTATCTACATGCTGATCCTGATCGGCAATAGCCATACCGATCACGTTTGCTTCTGCATATTCACCGGCCAGTGTTACATGAATGTTATTACGCGTCTTACCATTATGAAGAGTAATTCCATTAATCAAAGTATTTGAATTCTTTCCTTGCGAAACATAAGTAGAAGCTACACGAGTTGTATGAATTGCGTTTTCTTCCAACTCATAATAATCAAACACCGCATTATCTCCGACAAAGATTTCTGCTACTTGTGTAGCCAGGAAATTCACCTTATCCATTGTATGATCACATATCAGGAGTTTGGCTTGAGCACCATCTTCTAAGATGATCAACAATCTGCGGTTAACCATGAAATCTACATCACCACGCAGAATATTTACTAACTGAATCGGACGCTCTACAATAACATTTTTAGGAACATACAAAACAAAACCATCTTGTACAAATGTTGTATTAAAAGCTACGGAACCATCCTTCTCATTATTAGCTAACCGGTTGTAGTATTTTGATAATAATTCAGGATGAGATTTTGCAACCTCATTCAGACTGCCGGCAATAACACCTTCCGGCAAAACCGGCTTAGCTGATTCTTTCTGGTAAAAACTATCATTTACCATGAAATAAAGAACCGTGCTCAGATTTGGCACATCACATCTGAATACTTCATATGGATTTACCGGAACAGGTAATCTATTCAGGTTTAATCCGTAATCAGGAGCAAAATAATCCTGAACGTGAGTATATTTATAATCTTCATTTGATTTGACCGGAAATCCCAGCTGTTCAAAAAGCGGAAACGCTTTTCGGCGAGCTTCATTTAATAATGCAGCACAAGGTTTTTCAATCAAACCGCTATGTGCATTATACAGGTCAATGTATTGTTTTTCTATTTGTGTCATGCTCTGAAAAGATTATATTATTCTCCCAATTCTTTCTTAATCCAGTCATATCCTTTTTCTTCAAGTTCCAAAGCTAACTCCGGACCAGCAGATTTAACAATCTGACCTTTATATAAGACATGCACGAAGTCGGGTTTAATGTAATCTAACAGACGCTGGTAGTGTGTAATAACAATTGTCGCATTATCTGCTGATTTCAATTTGTTCACACCGTTTGATACGATACGAAGTGCATCAATATCTAATCCACTATCGGTCTCATCCAGAATAGATAAACGTGGCTCCAACATTGCCATTTGGAAAATTTCATTCCGTTTTTTCTCTCCTCCTGAGAAACCTTCATTCACAGAACGGTTCGCTAATTTGTTGTCTAATTCGACAACATCACGTTTCTCGCGCATCAACTTTAAGAAGTCAGTTGCAGAGATAGGGTCTAATCCTTTATATTTACGATGCTCATTAATAGCAGCGCGCATAAAGTTTACCATACTTACACCCGGAATTTCTACCGGGTACTGGAAACTTAAAAATAATCCTTCACGAGATCTGTCTTCCGGAGAAAGTGCTAACAGATCTTTTCCATAGAAGTTTACAGACCCTTCAGTTACATCAAAAGCAGGGTTTCCTGCCAAAACAGATGACAAAGTACTTTTACCTGCACCATTAGGTCCCATGATAGCATGAACTTCTCCCGGACGGACTGTCAAATTCAATCCACGTAATATCTCTTTGCCATTAATATTGGCATGTAAATTCTTTATATCTAACATATTCCTAAGATTTTCTTGATTAAATAATTATCCTACCGAACCTTCTAAACTGATTTGAAGAAGTTTTTGAGCTTCTACAGCAAATTCCATCGGTAGTTTATTTACAACCTCTTTGACATAACCATTCACGATCAATCCCACTGCATCTTCAGTAGAAATACCACGTTGGTTACAATAGAAAATTTGGTCTTCGCTGATTTTCGATGTTGTAGCTTCGTGCTCTACGATAGCCGTTTCATTTTGAATCTCCATATAAGGGAAAGTATGAGCACCGCATTTATCACCCAAAAGTAAACTATCACATTGCGAGTAATTACGTGCCCCCTCGGCTTTCTTAGAAACTTTCACCAATCCGCGATAACTGTTCTGACTCTTTCCGGCTGAAATACCTTTCGATACAATTGTACTTTTTGTATTTCTACCTAAATGAATCATTTTCGTTCCTGTATCAGCCTGTTGATAATTATTTGTTACGGCAACAGAGTAAAACTCTCCTACTGAATAATCTCCGGCGAGAATACAACTCGGATATTTCCATGTAATGGCAGAACCTGTTTCAACCTGAGTCCATGATATTTTCGAATAATCACCCTTACAGATACCACGCTTGGTTACGAAGTTGTAGATTCCACCTACCCCGTTCTTATCACCCGGATACCAGTTTTGGACGGTTGAATACTTTATTTCAGCTCTATCCATAGCTACAATTTCTACAATAGCTGCATGAAGCTGATTTTCATCACGCATAGGAGCCGTACAACCTTCCAGATAACTTACATAACTTTCGTCATCAGCTACAATCAAAGTTCGTTCAAACTGACCTGTATTGGCAGCATTGATACGGAAATAAGTTGAAAGCTCCATCGGACAACGTACTCCTTTAGGAATATAAACGAAAGATCCATCGGAAAATACCGCTGAATTTAACGCTGCAAAAAAGTTGTCACGGTAAGAAACAACCGATCCCATATATTTTTTCACTAAATCAGGATAATGCTGTACTGCCTCACTGAAAGAACAGAAAATCACACCCAATTCAGCCAATTTTTCTTTAAATGTAGTTTTTACAGAAACACTATCCATCACTGCATCAACAGCAATTCCGGCTAATGCCATCTGCTCTTCCAAAGGGATCCCTAATTTATTGAACGTTTCAACCAATTCAGGATCTACCTCATCCATACTTTTAGGTCCTTCTTTCGTTTTCGGAGCTGCATAATAGCTTATACTCTGATAATCGATTTCAGGAATATCTAAATGTGCCCACGTCGGTAACTCTAACGTTTTCCAGTATTCATAAGCCTTTAATCGAAAATCCAAAAGCCATTCGGGCTCATTCTTTTTCGAAGAAATCAATCGAACGACTTCTTCACTTAAGCCAACGGGAATTACCTCAGTCTCGATATCAGTGACAAAGCCATACTTATAATCACTCTGCGTTACCTCATCGAGAATATTGTTTTTATTATTTTCTTGCATTGCTTTATCAATAAGTTACGAATATCATGTTTGTAATCATTTCACTTCGAAGATACACCATATTTACTTAAGATCTCATTATGCTCTAAAAAATCTGGTAAATTAATATGATTGGACTGTAAATAATCCTTCACATAAGGGAAACATGTAGGTAATATCTTCTGTATCGGTGAGTAAAGATAGGATAATTTCTTCTTATCATCACTCAACAAGCGACCATTTTGATCTATCGTTTGATATAAATTAAGAAATATACTTAACAATAAAACCCATTTCAACATCGAAAAAAGAGCGCCGGCAAGTTTATCTACAGGAGTTAAACCTACTAAATGCACCCCTTTTGATATCAAATGGGCTATAAAATTAATTATGATCACGGTTATGAGAAATGTAATAACAAAAGATGCCGGTCTCACTAGTTGCGGAGAAAAGATATCTAATTGCTCGAGCAATGACAATGTTTCGTTTGCAAAAAAGTAAGAAACACCTATACCTGCGAGTATTGCAGATAAAGATGCCAATTGCCTTACCAATCCCTTAAACAATCCTGAGACAAAGGCAATGCCAAGTATGATTAGAAAAATGATGTCAATACCACTCATAGCCTTATTACAATATAAGTTGCATAACCAACGGCCTTGTTTCAGACCGTTGGTTTGCAACTTTAAATATAAGTATTAAAAAACTTTCGTGAAGCTCTTACAACTTACGTTGTACTTCTACCTCTTCGTAAGTTTCTACGATATCTCCAACTTTAATATCGTTGTAGTTCACTAGATTCAAACCACATTCGTAACCAAATGCAACTTCTTTCACATCATCTTTGAAACGTTTCAATGAAGCAAGTTCACCTGTATAAACTACGATACCATCACGAATTAAGCGCGCTTTATTACCACGTTTAACTTTACCTTCTTTAACCATACATCCGGCAACTGTACCCACTTTCGTGATTTTGAATACCTCGCGGATTTCGATTGTTGCAGTAATTTCTTCTTTGATTTCTGGTGATAACATACCAGCCATCGCATCTTTCAACTCTTCGATTGCAGTATAGATGATTGAGTACATACGAATATCTACCCCTTCTTTCTCTGCCAAACGACGTGCCGAAACAGATGGACGAACCTGGAAACCAACGATAATTGCATTCGATGCTGCAGCTAATACGACATCAGAATCTGAAATCTGACCAACTGCTTTGTGAATTACATTTACCTGAATTTCTTCTGTAGAAAGTTTAATCAATGAGTCTGACAATGCCTCTACCGAGCCATCCACGTCACCTTTCACAATCACATTCAATTCCTGGAAGTTTCCAATTGCAATACGACGACCAATATCTTCCAAAGTAAGAAGTTTTTGCGTACGCAATCCTTGCTCACGCTGAAGCTGCTCACGTTTGTTAGCAATATCACGTGCCTCTTGCTCAGTTTCCATTACATTAAATGTATCACCGGCCTGTGGAGCACCATTCAAACCTAGAATCAATACTGGTTCTGATGGTCCTGCCTCTTTCACACGTTGTCCGCGTTCGTTGAACATCGCTTTTACACGACCATGGTTTGTACCTGCCAATACTACATCACCAATCTTCAATGTACCGCTTTGTACAAGGATAGTAGCAACATAACCACGACCTTTATCCAAAGAAGATTCAATAATTGAACCAACAGCACGTTTATTTGGATTTGCTTTTAAATCAAGCATTTCTGCTTCAAGCAATACTTTCTCCATCAAGTCTTCGATACCAACACCTTTCTTAGCAGAGATTTCCTGAGACTGATATTTACCACCCCATTCTTCAACTAA
This sequence comes from Bacteroidales bacterium, assembly GCA_051657185.1. GTDB lineage: Bacteria > Bacteroidota > Bacteroidia > Bacteroidales > UBA7332 > UBA7332. The sequence goes on from JBOFKE010000056.1 coordinate 5,517, forward strand.
GTAGTTCATTGCAGACAAAGCTTCACGGATTTTATCCGGATTAGCTCCCGGTTTATCTATTTTATTGATTGCAAAAACAATAGGTACACCTGCTGCTGAAGCGTGATTGATCGCTTCAATAGTCTGAGGCATCACACTGTCATCAGCCGCAACAATAATAATCGCGATATCCGTTACCTGAGCACCACGTGCACGCATCGCCGTAAAGGCTTCGTGACCCGGAGTATCAAGGAAAGTAATCATACGACCATCTTCCATTGTAACGTGATAAGCACCAATATGCTGAGTAATACCACCTGCCTCACCGGCAATAACGTTTGCACTACGAATGTAGTCCAATAACGATGTTTTACCGTGGTCAACGTGTCCCATTACCGTTACAATCGGAGGACGAGAGATCAAATCCTCTTCTTTATCTTCCTCAACAGTAATCGCTTCAACAACTTCTGCACTCACATACTCAGTTGTATAACCAAATTCTTCTGCTACAATATTAATTGTTTCAGCATCCAAACGCTGGTTGATCGATACCATCATACCTAAGCTCATACAAGTACTGATAACCTGAATTACCGGTACATTCATCATATTCGCTAAATCGTTTGCTGTTACGAATTCTGTAATTTTCAACACCTTGCTTTCTGCAGCTTCCAGCTCCATTTTTTCCAGATTTTTCTCCTGGATCGCCTGACGTTTTTCCTTACGGAATTTAGCACCTTTATTAGCTGGTTTAGATGTTAAACGAGCAAGCGTTTCCTTGATCTGTTTTTGTACATCTTCCTCGCTAACTTCAGATCTCAAAATTGGTTTTTTAAGCGGCTTACGATCATTATTTCTAGCCTTATGGTTATTGTTGTTATTACCATTCGGATTAGCATTCGGACCTTTAGGAGCTGCTTTCGTTACATCAATTTTTTCTTTATCAATGCGTTTACGCTTTTTCTTCTCGATATCACTTGTTTCACTTCTCAGTTTCAACACAGGTTTATCACCCACAGCTTTACTAGGCGCTGCATGATTCGGTTTGCGTTTATCTTCACGCTCTTTACGTTTTTCCTCTTTACTTTTCTTTTGAGGACGCGTTCTATCATTAATTGTCGAAAGATCAATAAATCCGACTTGCTTGATCTGTTGCTCTACCTTTGGAACGTTCACGCGAAAAACACTACTAGGTGCTTCCGACTGATTTACTTGTTCTTCTTTATTTACCTTGTTATCTTCTTTCACGCTTTCTGATTTAACTTCTGTTGTTTCAGTTTTTGCATCAACTTTTTTGTTTGAAACAAGAGTAGTATCCTGCTCTTCATGAGGAGCATCTTTTACTACTTCTTTTTTCACTTTCTTTTCTAACGGCTTGGCTTCTACCTTTTGTTTCGGTTTCGGCTGCTTTTTATTCAATTCGTCAAGGTCAATTTTTCCAACCTCTTTAATTTTCGGACGAACTTCTGTAGATTCTGGTTTAAATACTTCAGAAGGTTCTTCGATTGAGATGGATGCTTTAACCTTATCTTTACTATGTCGCTCTTGGCTGATACGCTCAGACTCTTCCTTCATATTTTTATCTTTACTGAATTCATTCTTCAGCAAATCATATTCTGTTTCGCTAATCCTTGCATTGGGATTCGCTTCTACCTGATAGCCCTTTCCTTGTAAGAACTCAACCGCAGTAGCAATCCCCACATTAAGTTCACGAACTATTTTATTTAACTTTATACTTGACATAAGTAATCCTTTCTTTTTTTTATTACGAATTACACAACCATTCTCGGGGGCTGCTACCCATTAATGAAATAATCAGGAGAGAGTACAGGTATTAGCCCTCAAATTCAGATTTTAGGATCGAAATAATTTCATCCACTGTGTTCTCTTCCAAATCGGCTTTCTCGATCAATATTTCTTTTGGAGTGTTAAGAACAGCTTTAGCTGTTGCACAACCAATACTTTTCAACGATTCGATTACCCATCCTTCAATTTCGTCTGAGAATTCATCTAAATAGATATCTTCATCATCTTCCTGAATATCGCGATAAACATCAATTTGATATTCAGTCAGCATAGATGCTAATTTGATATTCATACCACCGATACCAATTGCCAATGACACTTCTTCCGGTTTCATGAATACTTCTGCTTTATGCGTTTCTTCATTCAAACGAATCGATGAAATCTTAGCTGGACTCAATGCACGTGTAATGTATAAGCTCACATTTTCTGTATAGTTAATTACATCGATATTTTCATTATGCAATTCTCTAACGATTCCATGAATACGAGCACCTTTAACACCGACACATGCACCTACCGGGTCAATTCTTTCATCACGGGATTCAACAGAAACCTTCGCACGTTTACCAGGAATACGAGCAATTTTCTTAATCGTAATAATACCTTCCTGAATCTCAGGAACTTCCAATTCAAACAAACGCTGTAAGAATAACGGAGATGTTCTTGAAACAATAATTTTAGGATTATTATTTCTGTTATCAACACGAGCAACTACAGCACGTACGTTATCACCTTTACGGTAATAATCTTCCGGAATCTGTTCGTTTTTAGGCAATAACAATTCATTTCCTTCATCATCAATCAAAAGTACTTCTTTTGCCCAGATTTGGTAAACTTCTCCGTAAACAATCTGTCCAATTTTTTCTTTATACGTATTATATAACGTATCTTTTTGTAATTCCAGCACTTTTGATGCCAATGTCTGACGTAGATTCAAAATTGCACGACGACCGAAGCTTGCGAAGTTAACTTCATCCGTTACGTCTTCACCTACCTGTGCTTCTGCATCAATCTTACGAGCTTCTGACAAAGAAACTTCCATACTTGGATTTGTTACTTGCCCATCTTCAACTACCGTTCTGTTTCTCCAGATTTCGAAATCTCCTTTATCCGGGTTAACGATAACATCATAATTTTCATCTGTGCCAAACAATTTGGCAATAACATTCCGGAAAGACTCTTCCAATACACTGATCAAAGTTCCTCTGTCAATGCTCTTCAAATCTTTAAATTCCGAAAGCGCATCAATCATGCTTATAACTTCCTCTTTCTTTGCCATAGCTCTTATTTGAATCTAATTTGATATTTACAATATTTGACTGCGTCGTATGGGAAAACTATATCTTCTTCAACATCGCGTTTTCTTTTATCACCTTCCAGTTTCACTTTCTTTGTAGTCGTAACTGTAAAGTTCTCTTCATTCGCATCTTTCAATACCGCTGTGATTTTACGTCCATCCTTTGATAAGACCTCAACCTCATTTCCGATATTCTTTTGATATTGACGCAGAATTTTAAATGGAGACGTCACACCTGCTGAACCTACCTCCAATTCGTAATCTTCCACTTCTCTGTCTAAATGCTCCTCGATAAAGCGATTTACCTGGATACATTCATGCAAATCCATACCCTCATCATTATCCAACTCGACAATAATTTGATTACCCGGGCGAACAATGACATCCACAATATAACTTTCCGAATCAGCTAATGCTTCTTCTACCAATTTGTAAACTGTATCTTTTACTATCATAATAGTTTTTATTTGCAAAATGTCTTATGTTTGACAAAAGAAAAGAGGGAGACACTGTCCCCCTCTCACTCCTTTTCGATGCAAATATACTCAATCCTTTATAAATGTGCAAAGAAGAAGGATTTAAATTTTCTGATTCTATAGAAAGTTAGCTGAATTTTATAATTTATTTAACTTTATATATAGCAATTTAATCCTTTCTGCTAAATATTTTACTTGCATCGACATAAAGATAAGCTAATTTTTAATGTCTCAATACATTAAACAATCTTGAAAAATATTTTGTTTTCTCTTTTGATTCTATTTAATTCGTGGTTTGTATAATCTTTATATACGTACAATTATGAAACAAAAATTATCCTCACTTATTCTGTCGGCCCGATCTGCCATCAAACAGGCTCCTGTTGAATTCACGCTGTCAATCATCATGTATGTATTCATTCTTTTAGAGGATTTGATGAAAGATCTCAGCAAAGATCTGCTCATTATTTATCCGTTGGTGATGTTTTTCGTACTGACTATAAACTTCCTCACAAAAGATAAAGCAAGAATCATTTATTATATATCACCCTTGATCGGGATACCACTTTACTTACTCCACTTCACTCTTTCCATTCCATATGTTATGGCATTGCTTTGTTTTTTTATCCTTATAAATGCTAGTAGCATAAATAAAGAGAATGGTGAGTTCTGTAAAAGATCTGGAAATTTTTCTGTCTCATTCTTTTACGGAGCTATTCTGAGTGGAATACTTTGGGGAATTATTGCCGGTATTATTGCCACGATCATATATATATTCCGCCTGGAAGTAAAAAATCTGGCTGAAATCTATGAGAAATCTTTAGCCTTTGCTTTCGTAGTCGCTTTTCCTTTCATTACTATTACATTAAACTCATTTTTCGATGATGACACAAAGACTCAAAGTAAAACGATTTCCATATTTCTGAATTTTATTTTGACTCCTGCTATCTTAATTTATACTGTAATACTTTATGTCTATGCTATAAAAATAATTTTTCAGCAAGAATATCCATTAATGGGTATCGAATATATGATCTTTGCATACGTTATATCTGTATGTATTGCTCATATTCTTCATATCTATAATAAAGAGACCAAATTTAAATGGTTTTTCTGTTATAGCTCTTTCGTTATTCTTCCTCTTGTCATCTTATTCTGGTTTGCAGCAATAAGCCGTATAACACAATATGGAATGACTGCTAACCGACTTTATCTTTTGATTTGCGGGATTAGCATGACATCCTATCCTATTCTTTTTATTTCGAAACGTACAAACCGTTTTCTTTATATTTCCATATTCACCATTTTGCTTACCGGAACTTTTACGTTTATTCCGGCACTTCAGCCCTCAAAATTATATAAAGAGATTCCTGAGTCAAAAAGATCAGTAACTGAAGCTCAGTTTATAAAATTCATTCCTCAATCATATTTCACATTCCGACCTCAAGACAAAATATTTTTGTTATCTGATGATTGGAATTCACGAAAAAACGAGCAAAATGTTTCTTTCAGAAATGGGAAAATCATCCTTAATCTTAAATACGAAAATGATAGTACTACATATCAAAAAATGATTTCAGTCTCTTCCGGTCTGCTTAAGCGCTTAAAGGATGCTGATGGAGTCCTTCCTGTAAAAAATGAGAAATATTTCAGTAGTCATTTCGCATGTCCAATTGTAAACGATCTGTTTAAAATTACTATCGGGAAAGATTCAACGCTGATTCTCAATTCTATTGTACTAAAACAAACAGGTACCGAATATGAAATAAGTAATCTCGATTGTCTTTTGCTTATCGTTGAATAAAATAAATCCCGCTGACTGAATCAATTATCAGACAGCGGGATTCAACTTTAAGATAAATCACCACCTGTAAAACAGTTTTGAAATAAAAATTGATTATTAAGCCTTTCCTTTTTTCAAAAGCAATTCATCAATTGCTTGCTTGAAAACATGTTTAGGAAGAGCTCCCTGAGCCATCTGTGGAGTTTCATCCATTGGACAAAACAATATACTCGGAATACTTCTGATACCAAAAGCAGCTGACAACTCCTGTTCTTTTTCAGTATTTATTTTATACACATAGATTTCGCCCTGATAATCCTGAGCCAATTCTTCCAATATAGGAGCAATTGATTTACATGGAGCGCACCAGTCAGCATAAAAATCAATAATACACGGTTTATCACCCAAGTATTTCCACTCTGTCGGACTTGCATCAACATTTGCAACACGCTTCAAGAATTCAGCTTTTGTTAATTGAATTGTTTTCATATGATATAATTTATTTATGTTCTATTTCTGAATATCCCATTTTATTTAGGCATTGAACTATTTCCTCACGT
>JBOFKE010000057.1:0-5826 GCA_051657185.1 Bacteroidales bacterium
TTCGCTTTCTGTAATTCTTCTTTCGTAAATTGAGAGGAATATCCTTCTTTTGAGATGGAGTCATATATCGGACTCAGGAAGTGATATTTACAATCATCGTTAACTTCTTCCAAATCTTCAATCGATCGAAGCGTATCGCTGTTGACATAGGAATCACTGAATACTTCTTCACTTTGATCAGCATTTCGTTCATTCAGGTGAACCCCTTTCACAATATATTCCCCTGTCAGGTCATAATGGTCATGAAGGACAATCCGATTATGAAAAACAGGATCAATCGATTCGAGGAAAGCAACCGTCTGTTCTTTACTCCAGCTTGGTTTACGTAAATGAAGGGCGCCTAAACCGGCTTCTAATAATTGTTTGATAGCCTCTGTCTCCTGAGGATAGGTTTTTTCCGAAGTAATTACGATTAATTTCATAGTGTGTTTTGTTATTTATCCGCCACAAGTTGCACGGATAATGGTTAAATGTTCATTTGGAGTAAGTAAATAAGTATCCCAGTTCTTTTTGGAAATGATTCGCTCTCCGCAAGCAATCGCAATTCCTTTTGAATCAATACTTAATTCACTCAGAGCCTGACTCAGTGTACAAACATCCTGCAATGTTCGTTCCTGATCATTGATATAGATTATCATATTTTTTCTTTTTTGATTAATGGGATTGGATTAAAGAAATGATTGACCGGACCGTGTCCGGATCCTACATATACATCAGCTCCATTGGCAATGGCCGATGTGATGTAATTCTTACTTAACGATACAGCTCGTTCAAGTTCATATCCTTTCGCTAAATGTGCAGCTATAGCCGACGAGAATGTACAACCCGTTCCATGTGTATTTTCGGTTACAATTTTGGTTGTGTTGTAAGGAATAGCTTCCTTCTGAGGTAAAATAAGTAAATCGTGCATGGATTTACCTTTTAAATGTCCCCCTTTCATCAGAACGGCACGCGCTCCGAGTTCGAGAAGTTTCCGACCGACCGATTCCATATCTTCGACAGAGTCAATAGATATACCGGTAAGATAAGTCGCTTCATCCGTATTAGGTGTGATCACGGTAGCTAAAGGAAACAACTCGCGAATAATCAATTCGATACACGAATCTTCTATTAAAGCATCACCGCTGGTCGCAATCATAACCGGGTCCAGCACAATATGGCGGGGTTTATATCTTTCAAGGATTCGTTTGACTGCCAGAATAATCTGCGGAGAGTGCAACATACCTATTTTAACGGCATCAACTGCGATATCAGACAACACAGCATCAGCCTGAGCTTCTACTATCTTATCATCGAGTGAGTGAATAGCACATACACCTTTTGTATTTTGAGCAGTAACAGCCGTAATAACAGATGTACCATATACACCTAATGCCGAAAAGGTTTTCAGATCAGCTTGAATACCGGCACCTCCTCCGCTGTCTGATCCTGCAATGGTCAGTGCTGACGGATAAACAAAAGAATACATAATGAATCTGATTTATGAAAGGGATGCTGCAATATATGCAACACACACGCATGGTATCTGAATGGAAGGAAAATAGCATCTATGAACAAATTCCTACGGCAGCATTACCTGCTTCAGGTTCATAGGGTATAATCTCAGCCTGTACATAGTAGGCACCCCTTTTGTTAGCTGAGGGCAAAAATAAGAAAAGATATTCGAAGAAAACAAACTTATTTCTATTTTTTCCTGATCGGAAAGTGTAGGGTTCTATGTGTTTAGTTACCTTTGTACGAGAATGTAAGTATAATTTATGGAAGAAAATTTCGATATACACGAATATCGTCCGAATGATCGGGAAAAGGATATGGACAAAGCTTTGCGTCCGTTACAATTCGAAGATTTCAACGGACAGGAGAAGATTGTGGAAAATCTTCGCATATTCGTTCAGGCTGCTAAAATGCGCGGCGAAGCACTTGATCACGTGCTTCTTCACGGACCTCCGGGACTTGGTAAAACAACTCTTTCAAATATCATAGCAAATGAATTAGGCGTTGGTTTTAAAGTCACGTCGGGACCGGTTATGGATAAACCGGGTGATTTAGCCGGTATCCTCACAAGTTTAGAACCAAACGATGTTCTGTTCATTGATGAGATTCACCGTTTGAGCCCGATTGTAGAAGAATATCTTTATTCGGCAATGGAAGATTACCGGATTGATATTATGATTGACAAAGGCCCCAGTGCGCGTTCGATACAGATTGATCTTAATCCGTTTACTTTAGTGGGTGCAACTACCCGAAGCGGATTGCTGACATCTCCTTTGCGGGCTCGTTTTGGTATCAACAGTCACCTCGAGTATTACGATAATAAAGTATTAACCGGTATCGTAAAACGATCGGCTTCGATTCTCTCAATTGCGTGCAGCTTCGAAGCTGCCGGAGAAATAGCCTCACGCAGTCGCGGAACCCCGCGTATTGCTAACGCATTATTGAGACGTGTCCGTGATTTTGCCCAGGTAAAAGGAAACGGACGTATCGATACGGAGATTTCCCGTTATGCCTTAGAGGCTTTAAATATCGATAAATACGGATTAGACGAAGTTGATAACAAGATATTGACAACGATTATCGATAAATTCAAAGGGGGACCGGTCGGACTGACAACCATTGCTACGGCTCTGGGAGAAGATCCGGGTACACTGGAAGAAGTTTATGAACCTTTCCTTATCAAAGAAGGTTTCTTAAAACGTACTCCCCGTGGTAGAGAAGTGACAACTTTAGCCTATGAACACTTAGGACGTGTACAAATGACACAGTCCGGTTCTTTGTTTTAATATTAATAGGAGTTTAGTATCGGAAGAGAGGGAACAAACATTCATTCTCTTCCGATGGTAAACTTTTTTGTTTTTGTAAAAGTATGGCAGGATTAAAAAGCTTAGTTAAAGATACCGCCATTTACGGTATAAGTAGTATTCTGGGACGTTTTTTGAATTGGTGTCTGGTCCCGATGTATGTTCGTGTTCTTCAAAGTGTAAGTGATTATGGTGTAGTAACCAATCTATATTCCTGGACCGCATTCGCGATGGTCATACTGACCTTTGGTATGGAAACGGGCTTCTTCCGTTTTGCGAACAAGCCGGATGCTGATGAGAAAAAAGTTTATTCCTCTTCCTTTTGGTTTGTAACCTTACTGTCGGCAGTCTTTCTCATTGCCATGTTTCTTTTCATCAATCCGATTGCAGCTGCTCTTGACTATCAGGGTAGCGAATCTTATATTCTGATGCTTTCGGTTATTGTAGCGATGGACGCTATCAGTGCGATTCCTTTTGCTTATCTGCGATTAAAGAACAGACCTTATCGGTTCGCCGGTCTGCGATTACTCTTTATATTTTCGAATATCGCATTGAATCTGTTCTTCTTCTTACTTTGTCCATTAATACAACAGTCACACCCCGAATGGATCAGTTGGTTCTATAATCCCGACTATTCCGTTGGTTATGTATTTGTGGCAAATCTTTTATGTACAAGTTTTGCCACGCTGATGCTGTTTCCCGAAATACGCAAAGCATTCACGATGCCTGACTTTGGCATTATGAAATCTCTGATAAAGTATTGTTTCCCGCTTCTGATTCTGGGTATTGCGGGTATGATCAATCAGACAGCAGATAAAATGTTGTTTCCGCTCTTGTTCCCCGATCCGGATGAATCTTTCTACCAATTGGGTATTTACGGAGCAAACTTCAAGATTGCAGTTGTGATGGTTATGTTTATTCAGGCCTTCCGCTTTGCATACGAACCTTTTGTTTTTGCACAGAATAAAGGAACCGATAAGCGGGGAGCTTATGCCGTAGCAATGAAATATTTTATCCTCTGCACCTTTGTTATTTTCTTAGGTATAACAGGCTATCTGGATATTCTGAAGCTTTTAATTGTTCCGGAATATTATCCCGGCTTAAAAGTCGTTCCGATTGTCATGCTTGCAGAGATCTGTTTCGGGATCTTCTTCAACCTTTCATTTTGGTATAAATTGTGCGACAAAACACAATGGGGAGCCTACTTCTCACTTGGCGGATGCTTCTTAACCGTACTCATTAATGTATTGTTTGTACCTAAATACGGTTATATGGCAAGCGCTTATGCTTCACTGATCAGTTATACCCTGATGATGATCCTGTCCTATATAATCGGACAGCGCATCTATCCGATCCGGTATAATATGAAAGCAATCGGTTTCTATACATTATGCTTCATTGGATTATATGCAGCTCAACTCGCCTTGCAAGTTGAAAATTTATATCTGCGATTATCGATAAATACCGTAATCTTAATTACTTTTATCGCAATTATTATACAGAGAGAAATAGGTTTATCTAAAATTAAATCATATACCCACAAGCTAAGAAAGTAATATGAATCATATTAACAATATTATTAAAGATTTCCGTTTGTTTTTACGCGAAAGGTTAGACATCACACACGAGAGATCAAATGAGTTAGACACAATAGAATCCATAAAAAAAGGGGTTGAATTTAAAGGAGTTAATCTTTGGATTTTGATCTTTGCCATTTTCATTGCCTCTTTAGGATTAAACACAAACTCAACAGCCGTTATTATCGGCGCCATGCTTATCTCCCCTTTGATGGGTCCGATTATGGGAGTCGGATTAGGACTAGGTATCAACGATCTGGAACTTGTAAACAAATCGCTAAAGAATTTGGGTATTGCAACGGTATTCAGTATCCTGACTGCTGCGATATATTTTTTTATCACTCCATTAAATGAAGCGCGCTCCGAACTGCTTGCCCGGACACAACCGACCATCTATGACGTTATGATCGCATTCTTTGGTGGTATGGCGGGTATTGTTGCCGGCTCTGCAAAAGAAAAAGGAAACGTTATTCCGGGTGTAGCCATCGCAACCGCCCTGATGCCGCCTTTATGTACTGCGGGATACGGATTGGGAACAGGCCAGTGGACCTTCTTTCTGGGTGCTTTCTATCTCTATTTTATTAATTCGGTATTCATCAGTCTCGCAACTTATTTAGGTGTGCAGATCATGCATTTCCCGAAAAAAGAATTTATGAATCCGGATCGCGCCAAACGAGTGAGCCGCGTCGTAACAACAACCGTAATCCTAACCATTATCCCAAGTATCTGGATCAGCTACAATATGATTGGACAAAGTATCTTCGAACGAAATGCCGAGAACTTTATCCGTCAGGAACTAAGCTTTGAGGGGACACAGATTGTTAACAAAAGCGTTGTGACTTCCGGTAAGAAAAGCATACAGGTTGCAATTATCGGTAAAAAGATTACAGACCAGGAGCTTGAGAATATCCGTTCTAAGATGGGACGTTACAAACTGAACGATACCGAGTTGATTATTTCTCAGGGAGGAACGGACAATGCCGATATTACTACCCTGAAAACAATGGTTCTCGAAGACTTCTACCATAACAGTGAGCGTTCCATCAAGAAAAAGGAGCTGCAAATAGATCTGTTATCTAAAGATCTGGAGTCATACGAACTGCTGATGCGTAAAAGTTACGAAATAGCCCCTGAAATGAAAGCGCTTTTCCCGATGGTTAAGAGTCTCTCTTTCTCGAAAGGGATAGATTACAATATAAAAGAACAAAGTAAGGATACGGTAACGATAGCTGTCGTTGAGTTCGAAAAAGCACCCGACGAAAACGGGAAGAAAAGACTCGAAGAATGGTTAAAAGCTCGTACCAAATCCGAAAAGTTCAAGCTGTTAGTCGAATAAAAAATTTAAAGCCTATGTTATTCCATGAAGTTATATTCGGTCCTATTCACAGTCGTCGTTTAGGTGTTTCGTTAGGAATCAACCTGCTTCCTACGGATGGAAAAATATGTTCGTT
>JBOFKE010000058.1:0-10163 GCA_051657185.1 Bacteroidales bacterium
GTATAATCAGAGTAATCGGGATTCTCTGACCAGTAATTTAAATTTGAATATTATTCGACGAAAACACCTTATTTTAAATATATGAGAACACTATTCTTAAGTCTTTTAATGACGAATGTACTGATCGCTTGTTCCGGCGAACAGAAACAAGAAAACAGTCAAATCAGAGAAATTACCTACAACACCTCTGAACAATCTTCAAAAAACTTTGATTTAACTCCTTTAATTGATACAACCAAATTCGAAATTATTCCGCTTGAAAGCCATTCAGATGCTATTGTTGGCACAATCTCAGACGTATATGTAAGAGGAAATAAAATCATTGTTGTTGACAATAACAGCAATTATGCTTATGCATTCAATCGCCAAGGTAAGTTCCTTAATAAGCTTGGAAGTATAGGTGAAGGACCAAAGGATTATCATCCGAATTTTATTAATGCTATATTAGTTGAAGAAGACAGAATCGGATTCTTCAATTTCTACACTCAGAAGATAAGTTATTATGATTTTGACAATAAATTCATAAAAACGTATGATAACTTCCCTGTTCCGGCCTTAAAGATATATCCAATAGAAGGTCAATATGTATGCATGTCCGAGTTTGTCAAAAACAAAAAAGGATGCAATCATATGTATATAATAAACAAGAACGAAACAAAATCCTATTTCCCATTTGAAGATAAGCCAATAAACAGAGGATGGGGAGTTGATAAGCAAGGAGTCATAGCTAATAATAAATTATATTTTCACTTAATCTCAAAAGATACGATCTTTCAATATGATAAGAAAACAGGTGTCAAGCCAATTTATAATATCAAACTAAAAGGAAAAACCGTTCCTGATGAAATTAAGAATGGAGATGGAAGAGAGGCACTGATGTATAAAATAAAGAATAATGCCGTCTTAGGCATGAAAAGCATAGACGTCCTAAACAATATCTTGTTCATTAACTTCGGAGATAATCATATCGTCTATGATATGTCAACCCACAAACAGATTGGTCTATTCGATCAATGTAGCATTAAAGACTGGGACGATTTCACATACCTTTCCGCTAATACTCCAAACGGATATTTCAGGGACGGCTATTTTATTTTCCACAGTTCCGCAGATAATTGGTGTTCATATAAGGAATACAGATCTACAACATTCTCTGCTTATAAAAACGAATTCCATAAACAGCTATGGGAAAAAACACAGCAGATGACGGAAGACGATAACCCCTTGTTAATCCTGGTAAAAGCAAAGACTAAAAGCTAATGCAATAAGTTTAGTGATTATCAGTTATATCAAATTTGAAGTTATTATTTTATCTGTTTAGAAAAGGCTAAAAACAGTGTATCACTCCGTTTTTCAGCTAGAAAAAATTCACAAATATGAACGAAAATATTAAACTCTTGGATAGACTTATTAAACTTCAGGAATCAGAGTATATTGAATTTAAAGAAAACTTTCATTCTGCTGAAGAGATTGGCGAACGTATTTCTGCACTTTCCAATAGCGCCTGTTTGCATAATAAACCATGCGGGTTTCTTATTTTTGGGGTAAATGATAAACGAGAGATCATTGGTACAACATTTAATGCCAGAAATCATAAAAAAGGAAATGAAATATTTGAATTATGGTTGATCAACCGGCTCAACCCCAAATTAGATTTTGAAACAATCGAATTCGATTATACAAAAGATAAACATATTTCAATGTTTAAAATTCCGGCAGCATCAGGAAGTCCTGTACAATTTCAAAATACTGAGTATATAAGGATAAATTCAGCAACGCGCAGATTATCTGAATTTAGAGAAAAAGAAGAAAAAATATGGAAAAAGGATAGCAGCCATACTTTAATTCGCAGCTTAGTTAAGGACGGTTTGTCTGTGAGTGATATTATTTCATTATTAAATACTGAAACTTATTTTGAATTAATTAAAACGAGTATTCCGAACTCTCAGCAAGCAGTTATTAATCGTTTTTGTAAAGAAAATTTAGTATTAGAGACTGATCGAGGTTATGCTATAACCTATTTGGGAGCAATCTTATTTGCAAAAAATCTGGAAGATTTTGATAGACTCAATAGGAAGGCGATAAGAGTAATAGTATATAAAGGTAAAAGCAAAATTGAAACTATTAGAGAACAGATAGGAAAAAAAGGTTATGCGGTAGGATTTGTTGGATTAATCGATTGGATATTAGGACAGTTACCACAAAACGAGGAAATAGGAAAAGCTCTTAGAAAAGATGTACAAATGTATCCTCAAATCGCTATTAGAGAACTTGTTGCCAACAGTATTATACATCAAGACTTTACAGAAAAAGGAGCACCTACAATAGAAATATATGCCGATAGAATTGATATATCAAATCCAGGAGTGCCAATAATTGATGCTGAAAGATTTATTGATGAATACTCTTCTAGAAATGATTACCTGGCTGACATCATGCGTAGAATGGGGTTTTGTGAAGAAAAAGGAAGCGGATTAGACAAAGTTGTTTTCAATAATGAGCTATATCAACTACCTCCTGTAAATATCTTGGTACAACAAAATAGGACTGTTGTTACCATGTATTCTTACAAGAAACTCAATCATTTAGATAAAAAGGAAAAATTAAGAGCTTGCTATCAACATGCCTGTTTAAAGTATGTCTCTAATGAAAAGATGACAAATCAAACATTACGGGAGCGCTTTCAAATCGAAGATCATAATTACTCCATTGCTTCAAGAATAATTAAAGAGGCAATAACAGCTGGATTAATCAAAGAAGAAGATGAAGATAACAAATCTCGAAAATTCGCTAAGTATGTCCCTTTTTGGGCATAATCTTATGTGATAAGAATCTTCTTTCATGACCAACCGTATAATTCAAATACCTAATAATAAAAAGATTAACTTATGTGACGGTTATGTGATAATTGGAGCAGACATTGTCAAAACAACTGTAGAGATACTTACTAACCACGTTAACAACGGAGTGATACTCCGTTGTCGTTTATAAAACACTCCCGGAGTTTGATTTTCAATCAGCACTATCGACACTATCAGCACCAATCCAAATAAACGGCTGATATTCAAATGCATTTTTGGGTGTCGATTGGGTGCTGATTGGTGTCGATTGATAAATTTATATTGACACCATCAGCATAATGCGGTCATTCAAATAATCATTTCCTATATATAGTCCTCAGGTAACTACGCAATACTAATTTGATGTAAAGTCTAACTTTAATTTTTTCGAGTATAAATAATTTCTAAATCACTGATTACTAATTTATTTCAAAGGCAATTTAATAATTTCCGCACTTGTATTTATTTGTTAATTGTAGGTCGCACAAAATTGCGGTGTACAGCGCACTTTTGTGCGACCTACTTCGCAATTTTGCGCGACGTACACCGCACTAATTATTCTCAGTAGTAAATTAATTAATCTGACTATAATAAAAAATAGATCTACTGTACTGTAAATTAGATATGGTCACAAAAAAGGAAGAGAATAGGAGAGGAATCTTTCTTAAAGACTAAATAATGAGATAAATGCCCTATAACATATAAATAACCCGCCATTTAATTAATTCATTATTATAACTTTGTCAAATAAATGAAACCAATTAGAGAATAGTATCCGGTTTATGGATACGAATAAACGAAATGCCTTATTTCAAAATATATGAGAACATTATTCATCTTCCTTTTAATAGCAAACATTTCAATCTCTTGCTCGTCCAAAACAGAGAAGAGTAATGAAATACGATCAATAGTCTATAATACGACTGATACACCTTCAGAATTTTTCGATATTACTCCATTAATTGATACGACTCAATTTGAAATAATACCTCTTGAGAGCCACTCAGAGGCAATTATCGGTGATATCTCGGATGTATATATACGAGACAATAAAATTATTGTGGTTGATAAAAGAAGGGGACAATCCTTCTCTTTTAGCCGGGAAGGTAAATTCTTGAATCAGTTAGGAAAAACAGGTGAAGGCCCGGAGGAGTATATACCTTCGAATATAAATTCTATTCTGGTTGAAAAAGACAAGATTGGATATTACGATTTTTGTCGCAGAAGCATCACATATTATAGCTTTGACAATCAATATCTTCATACACACAATAACTTTCTGATTTCTTCATTTAACATCTATCCTATTGATGATGAACTTGTATGTATGACCGAATTCAGAAAAAACGAAACTGGATTAAATCATATCCAGATCCTTCAAAAAAACAATCAGATAAAATCCTTCTTACCCTTCGACAATTCACATTTAGTCAGGGGATGGGGAGTAGAAAGAAATGATTTTCGTGTCGGTAATGATCTTTATTTTCACGTAACGACCAAAGATACCCTATTCAGATATTCTAAAGAAACGGGTGTAACTCCTCTTTATGCTATTGACATACAAGGAAACAAAATTCCCGAAGAAAAAAAGTATGGCCCGGGCATAGATGCTGTCCTTTATAGTATAGCAAATGAGGCTGTTCTTGGTATGAACTCAATTGCCGTTTTAAAAGACATCCTATTTCTTAAATTTGATAATGCTCAGGTAATCTATAATATGAAAACAAATGAGCGACTTGCAGTTTCAAAAATCTGCCATATCAAAAACTGGGGAGCCCACGCTTTAATTCATATTAATACAAAATCTTGCTCAATAAGGGATGGTTATATTATCCAAAGCGTAAATGCCGAAGTCTGGGATATGATTCGTCAATATCCTCCTAAGACTAATGACGGACAAAACAGCAGGTTCAATAAAGAACTCTGGAAGAGAATCAACAGTGTTACGGCTGAAGCAAATCCTTTCCTCATACTGTTTAAAATCAAAGAAGGCGATTCTTCATTCTCGAGCTAATTATGCTTTTACAGTTTCTATTAATCAAGGCTTGATACTTATTAGTTGTCTATTCGAAGTAAACTTTATATATTCACCGCCAGACAAATACAGAATCTTATGAAACAACCATTAAATAAAAAAATCATGACTGCGATATTTTTTATAAGCATGATACTGACAATTGTCTTGATAATAGATAATGCGCTGAATGGCGAAAACCACAAAAATTATGTGTCCTATCTACTGATGTTCGGTGGTTCTGTCGGCTATTATAAGTATATTTATCTAAAATAATGGATCGGATAACTTTATATGATTATTTTGAAGCTCTGTCCGGGAAGAGTTATAAAATAAAAAAAGAGCTAACAACCGAAGTTATTAGCTCTTTTTCTGTACCCAGAGCCGGGATCGAACCGGCATGGAAGTGAATCCACTGGTGTTTGAGACCAGCGCGTCTACCAATTCCGCCATCTGGGCGTCTTTCTTTTGTGTCTTTGTTTCCTGAAGACGATGCAAAGGTACTGCTTTTTTCGAAACCTCCAAATTTCAGAGCGTTTTTTTTCAAAAAAAAGAAAATTGCGGAGGACAGGATAATCTGAAGCAAAGGAGTAAGAGTAGGATTACAAACTACTATCCAGTGAGATAGCGAGAAAGCACAAAAAGGAAGACAGAATAAAACAAAAGAAGAAAAAAGAAAGGCTTAGAAACAAAAAAGAGCGAAAAGAAAATAAATGGAGAAAAAGTAAGAGTAAAGGAGTGTTTAAACAGAATATAATTTGTAGCTTCGCACCAATAAGGAACTATAAACGACTAAACTGCTATGAAGAATAACTATTGTGTAATCATGGGAGGCGGTGTAGGAGCACGTTTCTGGCCATTCAGCCGGACAACTTATCCTAAACAATTTCTGGATTTCTTCGGAACGGGGAGATCATTGCTCCAAATGACTTTCGATCGTTTTTCGAAAGTTGTTCCTAAAGAGAACATATTCATTGTAACCAATGAAATATACGCAGAGTTGATTCAAGAACAGCTACCGGAACTAAACGCCTCTCAAGTGCTGTATGAACCGGCACGCAGAAATACGGCACCATGTGTTGCCTGGGCGTCTTATCATATCAAAGCAATCAATCCGAATGCGAATATTGTAGTTGCTCCATCTGACCATTTAATTCTGAAAGAAGATGAATTTTTGGGAACCATTCGCAACGGACTTGAATTTGTAGGACAAAACAACAGCTTACTGACTTTGGGTATTTTACCAAACAGACCGGAGACGGGTTATGGGTATATTCAGGTCGGAGAAGAAAAGATAGGGGACTTTTGTAAAGTAAAAACTTTTACAGAAAAACCGAACCATGAGTTAGCGAAAGTGTTTATTGAGAGTGGCGAATTTTTCTGGAATTCAGGAATTTTTATGTGGAACGTAAATACCATTATTGATTCTTTTGAAGAATTCACTCCTGAAATCGCTTCGCATTTTGAAAAAGGTGTCGGAATATACGGCACTGCGGAAGAAAAGGATTTTATCAAAAAAGAGTTTCCTTTGTGTCCGAATATTTCAATTGACTATGGCATCATGGAGAAATCGCCTAATACGTATGTATTATGTGCCGATTTTGGTTGGTCTGACTTAGGAACATGGGGTTCTCTCTATGAGTTATCCGAAAAAGATCAAAACCAGAATGCTACATTAAAATGTAAATCAGCTTTTTACGAAGCCGAAAATAATATTGTTACACTGGCAGACGGGAAGTTAGCAGTTATCCAGGGCTTAAACGATTATATCGTTGCAGAGTCAGGTAATGTATTGCTAATCTGTCAGAAGGACGAGGAGCAGAGAATCCGTCAATTTGTAGCAGATGCACAAATGACGTTTGGTGAGGACTTCGTTTAACAAAAAGTAAGAGTAAAATAAAGCGAAAAGAAAGAGGGGATAGAGTATCACACTTTATCCTCTCTTTTATTTTGAGTAAGCCAAAGGTAAACTATCGTATTTAGAATGATCTTATTATCTTTGCATTTCGGAAGTTACGCATTAAAATGCCGGTTTCCGAACGCCAATTGTTTTTTTTGAAACGCTGCAAATGAAACCTATGGAAGATATAAATGACAAACAACCTACCTATAGTGAAGATAATATTATCACACTTGCCTGGCAGGAACACATACGAAGACGTCCCGGTATGTATATCGGGAAATTGGGTGACGGCTCACACGCAGATGACGGTATCTATGTTTTGCTGAAAGAGGTTCTGGATAACTCTATCGATGAGTTTATGATGGGACACGGAAAACAAATCGAAGTAGATATTCACGAAGGAAGTGTGCGGATTCGTGACTTCGGACGTGGTGTACCTCTCGGTAAGGTTATTGACGTTTCTTCGAAAATGAATACGGGTGCAAAATATGACTCGAAAGCATTCAAGAAGTCTGTAGGACTAAACGGTGTGGGTATAAAAGCGGTCAATGCTTTGTCGAAACGCTTTTTTATTCAGAGTCACCGCGAAGGAGAGGCGAAAGCCGTGGAGTATTCCTGCGGGGAGATCGTGCGCGACTATCCTGTTTCGAAAGTTGAAGAGCAAAACGGAACATTGGTTGAATTTACACCTGATCCGACTGTTTTCAAGGAATACAAATTCAGAGATGAATATGTAGTTGCTTTGCTGAAGAATTACACATTCCTGAATGCCGGTTTGATAATCTATTTTAACGGTGTGAAATATGTTTCGAAGAACGGTTTAGTGGATTTGCTGAATGAGAATATGACTTCGGAAGGGCTTTACCCGATTATTCACTTGAAAGGTGAAGATATTGAAGTGGTTATCACACACGGAAATCAGTATGGCGAGGAGTACTACTCATTCGTCAACGGACAACATACGACTCAGGGCGGTACACACTTATCCGCTTTTAAGGAATCTGTATCACGTGTAATCAAAGAATTTTACAATAAAGGCTTCGAGTACGGAGATATCCGTAACGGAATGATTGCCGCCGTGAGTGTAAAGGTGGAGGAGCCCGTTTTCGAATCTCAGACAAAAACCAAGCTGGGTTCGAAAGAGATGAGTCCCGATGGCATATCTGTCAATAAGTTTATCGGTGATTTCCTGAAAAAAGAGCTGGATAATTATTTGCACAGAAACAGCGAAACTGCCGAAATCCTTTTGAAAAAGATTCTTGAATCGGAGAAGGAGAGAAAGGCAATTGCCGGTGTAACGAAACTGGCTCGTGAACGTGCAAAGAAGGCCAATCTGCATAATAAAAAGCTACGTGACTGCCGGATTCATCTGAGCGACAGCAAGGGTGGAGAAAAGCGCGAGGAAACTTCAATCTTTATTACCGAGGGAGACTCGGCAAGCGGATCGATCACGAAAAGCCGCAATGTGGAAACACAGGCTGTATTCTCACTGAAAGGAAAACCTTTGAACACCTATGGCCTGACTAAAAAGGTTGTTTACGAGAACGAAGAATTTAATCTGCTTCAGGCAGCTTTGAATATTGAAGACGGTCTGGACGGATTGCGCTATAACAATGTTATCATAGCAACCGATGCCGATGTGGACGGTATGCACATCCGTTTGCTGATGATCACGTTTTTCCTTCAGTTCTTTCCGGATCTGATCAAAAAAGGACATGTATATATTTTACAGACACCTTTGTTTCGTGTGAGAAACAAAAAGGAGACTATTTACTGCTATAACGACGAGGAACGTTTACAAGCGATTGCAAAATTAGGAGCTAATCCTGAAATCACCCGATTTAAAGGGTTGGGAGAGATTTCTCCGGATGAGTTTAAATACTTCATCGGCGAGGATATGCGCCTGGATAAGGTGACGCTTCGTAAAGAAGACCTTGTTAAAGAGCTTTTGGAATTCTATATGGGTAAAAACACCATGGAACGCCAGAACTTTATTATCGATAACCTCGTCGTAGAAGAGGATATATAAAAAGAAAACTATGAAACGAATAGCACTATTCCCGGGAACATTTGATCCTTTTACGAAAGGGCACATGTCGATTGTACACCGTGCGCTTAATGCCTGTGCAGACGAAGTGGTTGTGGCAATCGGGATAAACGATACAAAGAAACCGCTTTTTTCAATTGATGAGCGGATTGCGGCACTGGAACATATTTTCCGGGACGAACCACGCGTGAAGATCGCAACATACAGTTGCGTTACTGCCGATTTTGCACACGAGATCGGTGCTACGGCTATTATCCGCGGTATCCGTTCGTCAATGGACTTTGAGTTTGAGAAATCCATTGCGGATGTTAACCGTAAAATGACAGGAATCGAAACGATAATTCTGATCACTGAACTGGAATTTGCACATATCAGCTCGACAATCGTGCGTGATCTGATCAAATTCGGAAAAGATATTTCAGATTTCGTTCCTGATCCAAGCGTTCTGAAACGCTAAAAATAAAAGCAATAAACCATTCATTATAAAAATAGAGGATGAAAAAAATAGCCTGTCCGAGATGTGATAATTTTATCCGTTTCGATGATTCAAATTATACGGAAGGTCAATCCATTCGTTTGCATTGCGAACATTGCGGGAGAAATTTAAGTATCCGTATCTCGCGGAAAGCTAAAGATGAACCTACAGAAAATCTGGGGGAAGTAGAAGTTTTCGAAAACGAGTTTGGTTACAAACAGAATTTTCCTTTGGTAATGGGTGATAATATCATCGGCAGACGGTCAAAAGGTACAGTTGTACAAATTCCAATTCTGACTGATGATATGAGTATGGACAGACAGCATTGTGTGGTTCATATCAAACGTGATAAAGCCGGTAAACTGATTTACACCGTTCACGATTTCCCTAGCTTAGTGGGTACTTTCTATAAAGGGGAGTATATTGCCAAAAATGAAAGAGTCGTTTTACATAACGATACTTTTCTGACTCTGGGAGCAACGACGATCATGGTTCGCCTGCCAGAGGAAGCAAAAAATGAGGACGAAGACTAACAGGATTCGATACAAAAAAGCGGAGGCATAAAAATGTCTCCGCTTTCTTATTATTATTTCTTTTTGACGTCCTTATTTTCCTTTTTGACGTCTTTATTCTCTTTCTTACCTTCCTTACACTCTTTTTTCTTATCCGGGCACTCTTTCTTAGCCGGACATTCTTTCTTCACTTCTTCTTTCTTTTGATCTTGCGCCATCAAAGGAGCTGAAACCAACATTCCACCGGCCAATAATAACAAAAATGTCACTTTTTTCATAGCTACAATAACTTTTAGATGGATAAATAAAATATGAAATAACGATATTACACAATGCTATAGCTTTGTGTAGCATTAGTTTAAACATAAGATA
>JBOFKE010000059.1:0-3552 GCA_051657185.1 Bacteroidales bacterium
CTGAAATGATCAATAGTGAATTTGAAATGAACTATTCGTCTTATATAAATCATCTGCGTATCAATTACGCCAAAGAGTTAATGTTGCGTTCACAGGATCTGAAGCAAGAGGAGTTGGCTTCACGCTGTGGGTTTCCTAACGCTGCCAGTTTTAACCGTGCATTTAAACAAGATACGGGGTATCCTCCGAAAGCGTGGTTAAATAATAATGCCGAGCAGAAATAACCGGTTGCTGATCGACTCTGACTTTTTTTTGGAAATTGGCCTGATTGGCTGACACTTTGCATTTTCCTAATCGCTGAGAATGGCGTATTTGAAAATCATAATCAGAGAGGCGAAATACAGGCTTGGGATAGTTTGTTATGTAAGTATTTGATTAATAGGGTGATAGTGTGGTTTTTAAAAATAAGGGAAGCAAACCCATGCGAAATACGTATATGGATCAGGCGAAATGCGTACTTTGTTGGATTTTGATACGTATTACGACAAAAAAACAAAGGGCGAAAAAAAATTTTCTCACCGTGAAAATTTTTTTTCGCCCTTTGTTTTTTAGAAAACGCCGTGTTTTATTTCCGGGATGTCGGTTTTGCGTTCTCAATAAGATAAAATACGGTCAGAATTCACTTAGTTTCACTCCAATAATCTGACGTCGTAAAATAATCAAATAGATATTATATTGCGGATATTTGTAGCAAAAATATAATTTATCCAAATGCAGAAGAAATAAAGACACTGATTTATCATTGAAAGAATGAGCATATAATATATGTGTATTAAATTGTACTAATAAAATAATAATATAGTGATTGATAAATAGTGTTTCTTTTTTTATAGATTTGCAATATTAATTGATGCATAAAAGTATTGGATTGAATTTATTATAGTTTCATCCAATCAGATGAAAGAACCTAAAAATTACCACATTGAATAATTTAACCAATAGCAATGAAATATTCGATCAATTCAGAGCAGGAGAAATAAAAGCCTTTACATGGTATTTTGATCGATATTATAGTGCTGCAATCATTTTCGCCAAAAGATATTTAAAAGATGATTTCTTGGCAGAAGATGCAGTACAGTCTCTTTTTATTCGCTTGTGGGAGCAAAAGGAGAAGATTTATTCGCAGGAAATGGTCTCGAAGTATCTGTTTACAATATTGAAACATATTGTTTTAGATATGCTGAAACACGAAGCTACGGTTTATGAGAAACATAAGCAAATCAGGGAATATTCTACCGATTGGATTGAGGAATCAATTACTTCAGAATTGGAGTCTAAAGAGACCGCCATGCTGCTGCATGATGCAATCCTGAAATTATCTCCGCAGAAGCAAAATATTTGTAGCCTGAAAATCTATAAGGGCTACACGAATCAGGAAATTGCCGATGAGCTGAATATCTCCATCAATACAGTTAAGGTGCAATATACTCAGGTTTTGAAAGAATTAAGACAGCATTTACAATCACATACCGTTATGTTTATATTAGTATGGATGATTGCGCTAAAGTGAATTAAAGTTAAAAGGTATTGGTTTGACTAATACCTTTTTTTTATTGAATCGTATTTATTATAAAACAAGCGTAAAAATGAGTAATAAAGAATTGTTTGAAAAATATATATCAGATGAACTGACGCAGCAAGAAGAATTGCAGTTTTATGCAAAATTAAAGAATTCAGAACTGGATTCAATCTTGATGGAGGATATGGATAAGAACAATACATTTGATTCTGCCGGCCCCTTCTGTATTGATCAGCAAAAGAAACTGCGACAATATCGGAAAATAGAAAAGATGATACAACGAAATAAAGTCAGGCAATGGATGAAATATGCGGCAATTATGATTCCGCTGGTATTTCTGACTGCAATCGGCTTCCTTTATTTGAGTGAAAGTACAAGTGAAAGTAAGTTGATAATGGTCAGTGTCCTAAAAGGAGAACAGAAGAATATTGTTTTAGCTGACGGTACTCAAGTCTGGATAAATGCCGATTCGCGGATATGGATTCCTGAGAAATTCGCGAGAGACAAACGGGTCGTTAAAATGGAAGGTGAAGTTTATTTTGATGTGACGACTGATAAAGAAAAGCCTTTTAGTGTATTGGTAAACGATATTGAAGTAAAGGTACACGGAACCCGATTTAATGTGAAATCGTACGAAGAGTCGGAGACAGTGGACATAGCATTAAATGAGGGTAGTATTGAAACAATTATAGAGAATACCGGTAAAGCCGTAAAACTGATACCAGGAGAACGTATCATTGTTGAAAAGCAGACCGGAGATTATGAAAAGGAGTTTTTTGATCATACGAACCAACAGACCTGGAAAGATGATTTTTTGATCTTTAATGAATGTACATTAAATGAAGTGATGCTGGTATTGGCAAGAAAATATAATATTAAATACAGGATTGTTGATGAAGCTGCCATGAATTACACATTTACAATGCAGTATAATAAAGAGGAAATTAATAATATATTGAATGATATGGAGCTAATATCTCCAGTTAAGATAGAACACAATAACAATATTATAGAAATCAGATTAAAATAAATTCTGAGTATGCTGTAACATACCCAGAATTCAATTAAAGTAGAAATAATAACTATTTAAACAATCACACAAAAGTATGGTAAAAAGAACAAAATCCTCTTTTTGGGGCATGAAAAAATCAAAAAAAGTACGGGGGATTCCTCATTGGGATAAACTCTTGCTCTCCTGTCTATTATGTATGAATCTTTCTGCAGAGGCAGCACTTAAATCTCAAGTTTCACTAAAACTTAAAAATGCCTCGCTAAAACAGGCTATTGAGCAAATCTCGGAACAGTGTAATGTGCATTTTGCATATAGTAAAGAGGTTGTTGATATTAATACAAGGGTAAATCTTGATTGTTCTGAAGCGAATCTGGAAGATGTATTGAGTAAAATGTTTGCTTACACAAATATCACCTATAAAATTTCAGGAGATAAAGTTTACCTTTCAAAAGAGACAAAGGTTAATTCTAACCAGGGGACAAAAAAGAATAAAATAACAGGTGTTGTTCTTGACTCATCGGGTGAAACGATTATCGGAGCCAATGTTTTTATTAAAGGAACACAAGATGGCGTAATTACGGATGCTGATGGTTGGTTTACGATTAGCGCTGCTCCGGGAGATGTTCTGACAGTTACTTATATTGGTTATAAGCCGGAAGATGTAAAGGTTGGTACAAAAGAGAATCTGAGAATCGTATTGGAAGAAGATACGAAAAAACTGGATGAGGTAGTTATTGTAGGTTACGGACAGCAGAAGAAAGAGAGTGTGGTTGTTGCGATGAGTTCTGTTAAACCTTCTGAGATTGCGACACCTACGCGAAATCTTACAAACAGTTTGGCCGGACAAGTATCGGGGTTAATTGCGGTTCAGCGTTCAGGCGAACCGGGATATGACGATGCTGAGTTCTGGATCAGGGGTGTAAGTACCTTTGCCGGTGGGACAAAACCACTTGTACTGGTTGATGGAGTGCCAAGAAAAATGAATGACATAGAACCAGATGAAATCGAGACTTTTTCAGTA
>JBOFKE010000060.1:0-6430 GCA_051657185.1 Bacteroidales bacterium
GCTTTTGACCCAAATTCCGAGAAATTTCTGGAATTCCTGAATGAAGGATTAAGTAATTTCTCAAAAGAATAAATCTTTTAAGAATAAATAGGCTTCAGGACATATCCTTATAGCCTATTTGTTTTGTTATACAAGTAGAAAATTACTTTCAAGTCTATTTTTTACTCATGAAGTCCAAAAAAATAATCGATTAGAAATTGGCACAATAAAAAAAATATTACATTTGCACCAAGTCATTGGTTATTTCGACAAATTCAAACCGAGAAATATAATACTAAACAATATGGAAATAAAAAAATCACCCAAAGCTGATCTTGAGAGCAAGAAATTAATCTTTGTTCTTTTAGGTTATGTATTCATTCTTGCGGTTATTTTCGTAGGATTTGAATGGACAAACAAAGACGTGAAGAAAGCGAACATGGAAGGTGTTTCTGATATCTTTGTTGAAGAAGAGTTGATTCCTATTACTGAACAATTGGAAACTCCTCCCCCACCGCCACCTCCGGTACAAGAAGTAGTTGTTGAAGAAATCACAATTGTAGACAACGAAACTAAAGTTGAGAATGTAGAAATTCAATCAACAGAGGATGACAAAAATAAAAAGGTTGAAATCGTGTTTGCTCCCCCTGTTGTAGAGGAAGAAGACCCGACAGAACACCAAATCTTTACAGTTGTAGAAAAAATGCCTCAATTCCCGGGTGGAGAAAGCGAACTTCTGAAATTTATCTCAAAAGCAGTTAAATATCCGGTAATTGCACAAGAAAACGGTATTCAAGGTCGTGTTATCTGTTCGTTCACTGTGAATAAGGACGGTAAAGTAGTAGACCCTGTAGTAGTAAGGGGTGTTGACCCGTCTCTGGATAAAGAGGCTATCCGAGTTATTAATACCATGCCTGCATGGACACCCGGAATGCAACGCGGTAAAGCGGTACGTGTAAAATACACACTTCCGATTAACTTCAGACTACAATAAGAAATTTATTATAAAAAGAGGCTACCATTTGTGTAGCCTTTTTTTGTTTATACACAATCATCGCTTATTATGAATACACAATTTGACTTGCTTCTTAATGAGGTAAACAAACATATTTCTGAAATACAATTTTCATCTCCTGTTCAAAATCTCTATCAACCAATCAGCTATACGCTCGATCTGGGAGGTAAGCGTATCCGCCCCGTATTGACACTCATGGCAAATGCAATGTTCGGAGGAAAAGAAAAAGAAGCCATATCGGCTGCTTTAGCTATTGAAATATTCCATAACTTCACGCTGCTGCATGACGACGTGATGGATCACGCCGATATACGTCGGGGCAAACCAACCGTGCATAAAAAATGGAATGAGAACACAGCCATTCTTTCAGGCGATGCAATGCTTATAGTAGCCTATCAATACTTAGCTGCAACAGATCCTCAAAAGCTACCTGCTGTCTTAAATGTATTTTCCAAAACAGCACTCGAAGTATGCGAAGGACAGCAATTCGATATGGAGTTTGAAACGCGCACAGATGTAGAGGCATCCGAATATATCGAAATGATCCGATTAAAAACAGCTGTCCTGTTGGGATGTGCACTTAAAATCGGTGCTATCATCGGCGGAGCAGACATAAAGCAACAGGAATCCATTTATAAATTCGGCGAAGCAATCGGTCTGGCATTCCAGCTAAAAGATGATTTACTAGATGTATATGGCGATTCCGCAAAGTTTGGAAAAAACATAGGAGGCGATATTACAAGTAATAAAAAAACATATTTACTAATCCAGGCTTTGCAGCACGCAAACGCTCATCAAAAAGAAGACTTAAATACCTGGATTAATGCAGCTGAATTTGATCGGGACGTAAAAATCAAGGCTGTAACCGAGCTTTATAACCAAATCGGTGTAAAACAAATGGCAGAGGATTTAATGAATACATATTACCAACAAGCCATACAACATCTGCAAGATTTAGGTTTAGAAGCTCAAAAAACGGCTCCTTTAGAGAATTTAGCAGAAAAATTAATGTACAGAGAGTTCTAAATTGAACAAAATGATTAAATTTGTTGATACACATTCACATATATATCAAGATGATTATATCGGCGATATCGAAGATGTGATAAAGGATGCACAAGCAAATGGCATAGAAAAAATATATTTACCAAATGTTGATTTGGAAAGTATTGAATCTATGCACAAATTGCAAGAACGAAATCCCGGATTTTTTGAACTTATGATGGGCTTACACCCTACAAGTGTAGAAAAAGATTATCAAAAACAGCTAGATATAATAATTGCTCATTTAAAGCAGTATAAGTACTGTGCTATAGGTGAAATCGGAATTGATCTTTATTGGAGCAAAGAACTTCTTGAAGAACAAAAAAAAGCATTTTCTACGCAACTTCAATGGGCAAAGGAATTTGATCTTCCGGCAATCATACATACCCGGGATTCACTCGAAGAAACACTGGAAGTCGTTTCACAATTCGATGGATTACGAGGCATCTTTCATAGTTTTGGAGGGAGCCCTGAAGATGCAGAGCGAATATTGAGAGCGGGCGATTTCTATTTAGGTATAAACGGTGTCGTTACATTCAAAAACACTACGCTGAGAGAGACCTTAAAGAAGGTACCCTTAGATCGGATTGTATTGGAAACTGATGCACCCTATCTGACACCGGTACCCTACCGCGGGAAGAGGAATCACCCATCTTACATACCGATTATCGCAAAACAGCTGGCGGATATCTATCAGGTTGATTTGGAGACAATCGCCAAAACAACTACGAAAAATGCATATGATCTTTTTCAAAAATGTAAATGAGCTAACAAAAAAGTATGCTTTAAAGCAAAAAAAGTTCAGTTTTTTTCGTTTTTCGAAATAAAAGATTTACATCGAAAGTAAGATTAGAAAGAAATTTATTTACATTTGTGGCGGAATCGTGTACGAATTATAAAATAAAATTTATACTTTTCCGCTCAAATTTAAAGGGAGTGGTGCTCGAGTGGTTGAAGAGGCACGCCTGGAAAGCGTGTAAACGCCAAAAGCGTTTCGGGGGTTCGAATCCCCCTCACTCCGCAAATCTGTTATTCAGAAGCAGATCCTAAAGCAGAAATTAATTAAAATAGTAACAAACCAATAAAACAAACCTAAAATTAAAGAACGATGAAAAAGTTATTTGCAATTCTAGCAATGTCTGGTTTCCTTATGATGGGAACAACTCAATTCGTTGTCGCTCAAGAAGCAGCTCCTGCTCAAACTGAACAAGTAGCTCAACAAACTGCAGCTGTAGAAGCAGCAGCTGAGATTCCAGTTGATGTAGAGGGTGGTCTTCACAAAGCATTAAAAACTAAATTTATCGAAGGTAACGCATTCTTTATGTCTATCGTAATGATCGCACTTATCTTTGGTATGGCTTTCATCATTGAAAGAATTATTTATTTGAACCTTGCAGAGGTTAACACTAAAAAACTTTTAGCAGGTGTTGAAGCTGCTCTTGAAAAAGGAGACGTTGAAGCTGCTAAAACTGTATGTCGTAACACAAGAGGTCCTGTT
This sequence comes from Bacteroidales bacterium, assembly GCA_051657185.1. GTDB lineage: Bacteria > Bacteroidota > Bacteroidia > Bacteroidales > UBA7332 > UBA7332. The sequence continues at coordinate 3,537 of JBOFKE010000060.1, forward strand.
GCATCGATCTTCTATCAAGGTTTGATGAGAATGGATTACGGTATCGACGTAGTAGAGAAATCAGTTATCTCTTATGGTGGTGTTCAAGCTGGTCTTTTGGAAAAAGGTCTTTCTTGGATCACTCTATTCATCGCGATGGCTCCATCTCTAGGTTTCTTGGGTACAGTAATCGGTATGGTTGAAGCATTCGACAAAATCCAACAAGTAGGTGATATCTCTCCAACAGTTGTTGCGGGTGGTATGAAAGTTGCCTTGATTACAACTATCGGTGGTTTGATCGTAGCTTTGATCCTTCAATTATTCTACAACTACATCCTTGCTAAAGTTGAGAGCATCTTGAACGATATGGAAGATTCTTCTATCTCTCTTCTTGACCTTGTTATCAAATACAATCTTAAATACAAAAAATAATTTAGACTATGTCAATCAGTAAAATTGCACACTGGATTCTTTACGGTATGCTTGCTGTTACAGTAGTAGTCTTAGGATTGTACTATAGTGGCGGGTATGTTGATCCAAACGCAGAAGTTCTGGAACCAAAGAATACAGAAATCTTATTGAACTGGGGCTACATCCTTATCGGTGTAGGTATTATTGCAACACTTGGTTTTGCGTTATTCCAGTTTGGAATGTCAGTTAAAGAGACTCCTAAAAAAGCATTGAGTACAGTTATCAATATTGCTCTTTTCGCTGCTGTTCTTGGTGGCGCTTATGCAATTGGTGACGGGACTCCGCTTCACTTGCCAGGATACGATGGATTAGATAATGTTCCAGGAACATTGAAAATTGCAGATATGATGCTTTACGCTACATACTTTATGATTGGTGTAGCTATCATTCTTGTTCTTTTCTCAAACGTATCTAAGTTGATTAAAAAATAAATAATTCGGGAGCTCGTCTCCCGAATTGATAAATAAAATACAACATGGCAAGAAAAAAGAAAAAAGTACCTGAAATTAACGCCAGTTCAACTGCCGACATCGCGTTCTTGCTACTTATCTTTTTCTTGATTACAACATCTATGGATACAGATAAAGGGTTGGCTCGTCGTCTTCCTCCTCCTGTACCTAAAGATCAAGAGAAAAAGGATGTTGAAATGAACGAACGTAACATCATGGTAGTTCTTATTAACTCTAACAATCAGTTAATGGTTAACGGGGCTCCGATGCAGTTGGGCGAATTGCGTAAGAAAGCAATTGAGTTCATCAAAAATGAAAACGATGATCCGACTTTACCGGAACGTGAAGTTGTAGATGTAGAGTTCTTTGGTCCTATGAAAGTGAGCAAAAAACACGTTATCTCTCTACAAAATGACCGCGGTACAGAATATCAGGCATACATCGAAGTTCAAAATGAACTTGTTGCAGCATATAACGAGATTCGTAACGATATCGCTAAAAGAAAATTCGGTAAAACATTTGACGAATTAGATGACGCTCAGCGTAAAGCAGTAGCAACAATCTATCCTCAGATGATTTCTGAAGCGGAACCTAAAAACTATGGAGGGAAAAAATAATGGGAAAATTCACTAAATCAGGCGGTCGCGAGATGCCAGCTTTGAATACTTCTTCATTACCCGATTTGATTTTTACGCTTCTATTCTTCTTTATGATCGTAACAACAATGCGCGAGGTTACATTGAAAGTTCAATTTAAACTTCCGCACGCTACAGAACTTCAGAAGTTGGAGAAAAAATCATTGGTTACCTTCATTTACGCTGGGAAACCAACGGCAGAGTTCCGTAAAAAAATGGGTAGTGAAACTCGTATTCAGTTAAACGATAAATTTGCTGAAGTGAGCGAAATCCAGGATTACATTGCGCAAGAGCGTCAAAGTATGAAAGAAGAAGATCAACCGTTGATGACTGTATCTATGAAAGTAGATGCTGAAACTAAAATGGGTGTGATCGTTGATATTAAACAAGCGTTGCGTGAAGCGCAAGCTCTTAAAATCAACTACTCGGCTATTAGCAAAAACTAATCGCAATTTCACATATAAAAAAGCTGTTCTCCGGAACAGCTTTTTTTATCTCAATTTGTATAATTATTATAATTCCCTGAAAAACCAACCTTATTTCTTACAGATTCATTTCTTCTTTACTATATTTGTATATAACTATAACGAAAAAACCTATGGCTTCTTTTCAATTAGACAATTTGGATGTTAAAATCCTTCGAATCATTATTGGCAACGCTCGTGTTCCATTTCTGGAAGTAGCTCGTGAATGCGGAGTTTCCGGTGCAGCCATACATCAACGTGTACAAAAGTTGATTAATATGGGAGTCATTACAGGCTCTGAGTTTACCATCGAACCATCAAAGGTAGGATATGAAACCTGTACTTTTATGGGATTATACCTGAAAGATCCTAGCCGGTTTTCCGAAGTTGTTGATGCTCTTTTCCAAATACCAGAAGTGTTGGAATGCCATTACACTACAGGTAAATATGATCTTTTCATAAAGATATATGCCCGAAACAATCAACACTTACTTGAAATCATACATACAAAACTTCAACCGTTAGGTTTGTCCGGTACTGAATCTTTGATATCTTTCAAAGAAGCATTCAAAAGACAATTGCCTATTCCGGATGCACCCAAAGAAGACTAAACTTACACTTCAGAAGTAACAAGAAATCTGAGTTTTCAACAATTTGTTAATAACTTATCCTTATAAACAATTTGTTGAAAACTCTTTTTTATTGGCAAAAAACATGCATCTACCCTATTATCAAAGACTTAAACTATGTTTAAAGCGGACAAACAGAAGAGTATCCGGAATCGCATATCGCACAAATACATTATCTTTGCACTTAAATAAAAAGATTTGTCGGTGAGACAGATTTAAAGCCTAATAAATGAGTAAGAAAAAGATTCGTAAGATAGAGCTTCTTGC
>JBOFKE010000061.1:0-3083 GCA_051657185.1 Bacteroidales bacterium
CATCCCCTGCGTGGCACAGCAGCTGAGTTTGCCTCAGGCTGATTAGTGATCGTTACGAACAGGTTCCAGGCAATATAAGAAGAACCTAAAGACGTCGGCTGAAATTTTTTATCCAAAAATGGTGTACGGTTGGGGATAACCGAATCAGTTCGAAGAATCTGTCCGTTAGAAGCTTTTACATCTGCTTCTACAACATTCACAAGAGAATAATATTCGCTAAACGGTTCTATTTTATCGGTTGGATACAGGAATGTCTGCTTTACCTGTGGAAAACTCTTAGCCAATTCTTTCTGAAAAGAAGAAACTTCACGCATCACTTTTTTATATTTCATTCCGGATAAAGCAATCTCATTCTGACTGCCCAGTTCCCATACAATCTGATCCGGTGCATAAGCAGCAATACTATCCGTCAGTTTCGGATGCATATAGAATAATTCATCTCCGAAACAAAGTGTCTTTATTTCGATCTGATCCCCTAATAAATCTCTCAACTGCGAAGTATATAAATTGCGTTCGGGATTAACAACCTGACGACCCCGCGCCATATCATTCCCTAAAACAAGAATCTTCTGTGGCGTTTGCTGTGCAAAAGTTGTAAAAGCCGTACTAAAAAGAAAGATAGATAAAATCTTCTTCATGGTGAATATTAATTTTTTTTCTGTTTGCACAAAAATAGTTATTTAATCATGCTACACAATCTTTTCACTCCCCATTCTGTGTTACAACGTAAGATAATGCCAAAAATTAGACTAACTTTGTGCAATTCATTTGTTTATAATACAAATGAACGTTTCACACTATATTTTATAAATAATGGTTCAAATAGGTAAGTTTAATACACTTGAAGTCCTGAAAGAATTGGATTTCGGAATGTATTTAGATGGTAAAGAATTAGGTGAAATACTTCTGCCCGTACGCTACATTCCTGAGGGATTACAAATCGGCGAATCGGTTGAAGTATTCATATACAAAGATTCCGAAGACAGACTTATTGCCACAACGGAAATACCTTTCGCGCAGGTTGGCGAATTTGCTTTTCTAAGCGTTAATTCGACAAACCGTATCGGAGCTTTTATGGATTGGGGATTAATGAAAGATTTATTAGTACCTTTCCGTGAGCAAAAAACAAAGATGATGGAGGATCGTTCGTACACGGTATATGTTTATCTGGATCAGGAATCTCAGCGTATTGTGGCTTCTGCCAAAATCGAGAAGTTTCTGGACAATGTATTACCCGAATACGAATTAAATCAGGAAGTATCAATTCTGGTTTATCAACGTACAGATCTTGGATTTAAAGTCATCGTTGACAATAAGTTCAGCGGCATGATTTACTTCAATGAAATTTTCTGTGACATACGTGTGGGAGATACACTTCCGGCTTATGTCAAATATGTACGCGATGATCAGAAAATAGATGTATCGCTTCAGCCTCTAGGCTATGAGCAACGCATTGACCCGCTTTCGGAAACAATTCTTGAAGCACTGGATGATAATGATGGTTTTCTTCCTTTATCGGATAAATCACCGGTTGAAAAGATTGAAGAGTATTTTTCATGTAGCAAAAAAGCATTCAAAAAAGCCATTGGTGCATTATACAAAAAGCGTATAATCGAGATTAAAGAAAACGGAATCTTCCGTGCACAGAAATAAGAAAAGCGGATATCTTTGTGATATCCGCTTTTTATTTTATCCGTATATACCGAATTAGTTCAAGTTACCTGATTCAGCATTTTTAATCATTTGCTGGTCAGCTGTAATGTAGATTTCTACACGACGGTTTTGAGCGCGACCTTCAGGAGTTGCATTGCTCGCTACCGGATCATTCCAAGCCATACCTTTTGTAGTTACACGACCTGCAGGAACGCCACTGTTAATAAGATAATTTCCTACAGATTGAGCTCTTTCCAAAGATAATTTTTCGTTTACAGCCAAGCTGCCTGTATTATCTGTATAACCTAGAATAGCTACATCTGTACCCGGATTGTTGATCAATGAAGACGCAAATTCTGACAATTCAGATTTAGCTGTCTGGCTCAAATTACTTTTGCCGGTTGCAAATAAGATACCACTATTGAATGTCACTTTAATTGCTTTCAAACCATTTGCATCTGTAACTTCTTCGATCTGTGCATTTTTGATTTGTTCTTCAAGCTCTTTTTTCTGTTTGTCCATTTTTTTACCGATCAGGATACCTGCTGTTGTACCAACAACACCACCGATAGCCGCACCAATACCGGCACCTTTACCACCACCGATTAACGCTCCGATACCAGCACCAAGTCCGGCACCACCACCGCCACCGATCAAACCACCTTTGGCTGTATTGTTCATATTACAAGAACTGAAAATCAGTGCTGCGCTTAAAAAAAGCGAGTAAAAAAGACTCTTCTTTTTCATAATTGTTGAATTATTTGGTTATTAGTTTAGTTTGTTGCCACAAAGTTATATATTTCTTTCATCTTCGAACGAACGTTAAGATGGTCGAAATGTATTGAATTAACATATAATCTATTACTTTTGTTTCGCAATAGGACGTGTTTAACCTATTGATTGCTACGTTAATCTTTATATGATATTTATATGAAAATCGACCGTCTCTTACTCCTCTTATTTTTGTTTACAATAAACTTATTTCACATTTCAGCGCAATCTGCCAAACCTACACCGCAGCAACTGGAAGATAAATTCTTTGAAATTACCCGTTTTGCTGAGTTAGAGAGCGTCATAAAAAAAAATAAGATTGATGTTGATGTTGTTATGAATTACAAAGGAAAAGATTTTCCGCTCCATGTGATAACCAATGGCATGAATATTTTCCGCGGAGAAGTAAATCTGTTCGGATTCAAGTTCGATTTCGTTCGCCAGGATGATATTTTCTGGATGAAGATACTCGGCTTTTGGAAAAAACAGCAGATACCTCATGAAGATAACAATCCGATACTCAATTTCGCAGAATGGAAAAATAAGAAACTGAATTCCCATTTGGCAGGCGATACGCTGATCAATAATGTTCCGAACTGGGTAGTTCAATATAATTCATACAACGAAGACCATCGTTTATATGTAGCCAAAAATTCGGG
>JBOFKE010000062.1:0-8888 GCA_051657185.1 Bacteroidales bacterium
GAGCTCTGGAAAAGCTAATCCGTGCTTATGAAAACCAGGCCATAAACGGAAACATTGCAGCCCGAGAAGTCCTTCGTCTCAAAGCATCGCTCTTTGAGATCAACAACGAATCCGTTAAGCTCGAAAAAACAATCAGCTCGCTGGAAAAGCAGATCAAATCATTACTGACTATTGATTCACCTGTAAGAATACAGATCGATTCTTGCCCCGACAACTACCCTAAACCCACTGATTTACTGACTGAAAATCTCATTGATCAAGCATTATCGTCAAGACCGGATATGGGTCTGAAAAAACTAAACCTTGAATATTACGCTAAGAATATGAAATATGAAAAAGCGCAACAGAGTCCCGATTTAACAATCAGTATGAATTATGATCGTGCAGGGGGAGTCTGGAAAGATTTCACAGGAGTAGGGATCAGCATGGACCTTCCAATATTTAACCGGAATAAAGGAAATATAAAGACTATGCAATATGCCATTGAGCAACATAAGCTTTATGTCAGACAACAAGAAATAAATATTACCAACGAAGTCACCGAGTCCTTCACCAATTATCAGAAAAGTTATGATTTCTATTTCCAGGATCAGCATCAACGCTTAATTCAGGAAATGAAATTCATGTTTCAGAATTACTTGAAAAACATGAGTGAAAGAAATATCAGTATGATTGAATTTCTTGATTTCATGGATGTGTACAGAAATAACTCCGAAACATGGGCTGAAGCAAAAAAAGATATCGGAGAAAATTTCGAGGAGCTTCAATATCGGATAGGTCACGATTTAATTAATAATGCACAATGAAACACACCTACTTATTTTTCACAGCATTGCTCTCTATTATTGCGAGCTCATGCTCAGAACACCCTGATAAATCAGAAGAAACTCAGGAAAAAGTATCCCGAAAGATTTACACTGCTACAGCAAAAGTAAAAACGAGTTCAAGAGAGATTCTCTTAACCGGTAAGGTAACGACTGATCCTGACAGAACGATTCATTACCTCCCGCTTTCAAACGGAGTCGTAACCAAAACATACTTCGTTTTAGGCGAAAAGGTCACAAAAGATCAGATTCTGTTAGATTTTAAAAGCAATGAACTTAGCGCTCTTCAGGCCGAACAAATCTCACTGCATGGAGAATTTACACTGGCTCAACGAGATTTAAAAACAGCTGAGAGTATGTATGCCGATCAAATAATCTCAGAAAAAGAATTAATAGAATCTCAAAATAAAGTCAGACAATTACAGGCCTCACTTGCTCGCATAGATGCCGACATGAGTGTTTACGGGTCAAGCCTGGATAATGGTGTATTCTCAATAAAAGCACCGACCAGCGGATACATCATAGCTAAAAATGCATCCGGAGGAAGCACCGTGACAACAGAAGGAGCTCCACTATTCTCGATAGCCAATTTGGATCAGGTATGGATAATGGCAAGTGTATATACAAGTAATATCGCACATATCTCAGAAGGAACTTCTGTCGAAATCTCATCTGTTGCTTACCCGGGTCACGTATTTCAGGGTAAAATAAATCACTTATCGCAAGTATTCGACTCCGAGGATAAGTCACTAAAAGCAAGGATCATCTTAGACAACCCCGATTTAAAATTAAAGCCTGAGATGTCTGTTATTGTAAAAGTACAGCAAGAAATGACTAAGAGCTACGTATCTGTTCCATCCGATGCATTGATATTTGATGATAACAAATATTTTGTGGTCGTTAAGAACGAAGACGCATTATCTATTCGTGAAGTCATACCTGCAAGTCAGAATAACAAACAGGCATATCTTTCCGAAGGTCTAAATCAGGGAGAGGAAGTCGTAATCAAGCATCAGTTACTTATTTATTCGGGATTAAAAGAGATATAATATGCACAAACTTGTAGAAAAAATAATCGCCATATCCCTCAAAAACCATCTGTTCGTATTATTTCTTACTGCTATACTTCTTATTGCAGGAATCTACTCCTATATTCACACACCGATAGAGGCTTATCCGGATGTTACGAACACGCGAGTAAAAGTAATTGCCCAGTGGCCGGGAAGAAGTGCCGAAGAAGTTGAGAAATTTCTGACATTACCTATCGTACAGCAACTAAATACGATTCCACGCAAAACCGATGTAAGATCTACCTCGCTTTTCGGATTGACTGTTATCAATATCTTGTTTGAGGACGGAGTTGATGACTTTTACGCACAGCAATATACCTCAAACAGAGTACAAAGCATATCACTTCCCGAAGGAGCAGAACTGTCTATAGAACCTCCTTCAGGAGCTACAGGTGAAATATTCCGTTACATCCTTGAAAGTGATTTACCGGTCAGTGAAGTTTCTGCAATCAACGATTGGGTTGTGCAACGTGAGCTCTTAAGCATACCGGGGGTTGCTACAGTTGCCAGTTTCGGAGGCGAAGAAAAAATCTACGAAATCAATGTAAATCCATTCGAACTTGAAAACTACGGAATAACCCCCTCTGCAAGTATTCGATGCGATTGCCGGCAGCAACGTCAATGTCGGAGGCGATATCATTCGTAAAGGTAATCAGGCTTTCGTTGTACGCGGGTTAGGCTTACTTGAGAGTATTGAAGACATCGAAAACACACTTATCGAGGTAAAAGGGAACAACCCTATCCGGGTCAGACAAGTTGCATCAGTCGAAATAGCTGCTAAACCGCGGCAGGGACAGATGGGACTGAATGACAAAGATGATGTCGTTCAGGGCATCGTAATCATGCTGCGGGGAGAAAATCCCACAGAAGTGATTGAGCGTATCAAAGATAAAATTGAAGATCTGAATGATCGAATCCTTCCTGAAGATATTCGCATTGTTCCGTTCATGGACCGCAGTAAACTGGTCAACACAACCATTCAAACGGTTATAAAGAATATGCTGGAAGGAATCGTTCTTGTAGCTATTATTGTTTTCCTTTTTCTGTTCAACTGGCGCACCACACTCATCGTTGCGACCGTGATCCCGCTTTCATTTTTGTTTGCCATTATCATGCTGCGTATTCAGGGACTGCCGGCTAATCTCATTTCAATGGGAGCACTGGACTTCGGACTACTGCTAGAAGGGACCTTAGTCATTGTGGAAATCGTATATGTAGCTATGGCGGAAAAATCAGCCCGCTTAGGTCATAAATTCTCACGGATATCCAAAAACGGGATTATCAAACAAAGTGCAGGAAGTGTAGCTGCGCATATTTTCTTTGCTCAGCTGATATTAATGGTAGCTCTCTCTCCTATTTTTTCATTTCAGAAAGTCGAAGGAAAGATGTTCTCTCCGCTGGCATTTACCTTAGGATATGCTTTACTCGGATCATTGATACTTTCACTCACTTACGTTCCGGTGATGTGTAAAGTTCTGTTGAATAAAGAAATTAAGGAAAGAAGCAATTTTATCAGTCGTACCTTGATCAGGAGTATAGAGCGGTGTTTTTGTTTTAGTAACAAATACAGAAAACAGACTCTGATTGGCTTTGCTGTACTTCTAGTTCTTTCATTGATAAGGTTTTCTTTCTGGGGAACGGAATTCATACCCAGTATGAATGAAGGAGCTATTTATATTCGTGCCACTTTGCCAAACAGTATCAGTCTCGACCAATCAGTCAGCCTGACCAAAGAGATGAAACAAAAACTAATGAACTTTGATGAAGTGGAGTTCATATTGACACAGACCGGCAGACCAAATGACGGGACAGATGCCACGGGATTCTTTAATATTGAATTTCATACGGAATTAAAGCCCGAATCTCATTGGAATCGTAACATAAATAAAGAAGAGCTTATTGCCGAAATACAAGATTCTTTGTGCCTTTACCCGGGAATGAATCTGGCATTTAGCCAACCCATTCAGGATAATGTCGAAGAATATGTAGCCGGAGTGAAAAGTGCATTAGTCATCAAGATATTCGGAGATGATCTGTATCAGCTCGAAGGTTTAGCCGAACAGACTGCCGGATCTATAAAGCATATACAAGGTATAGAAGATGTCAATATATTCCGAAGCATCGGACTACCCGAATTACAAATTCAGCTCCGGGAAGATAAAATGGCTCATTATGCCGTCTCAAAAGCTGATGCACAGGCTGTAATCGAAATGGCTATCGGAGGGAAAGCTGCATCCGGGTTCTATGAAGGGGAGCGGGTTTTCGACATAGTGGTACGCTATGATGAGCAATTCCGCAACGATGAAGAAAAAATCGGGAATATACAAATCCCTACCATGGATGATAAACAGGTACCCTTGAAAGAAATCGCTGATATTTCATTCAAATCGGGACCTGCTTTTATTTACAGAGATGGAAACAGCAGATATGTAGGTATCGGATTCAGTATTCGGGATCGTGACTTAGGCTCTGCAATCAGAGAAGCTCAGAAAATCGTAACCGAAAACGTAAAGCTCAATCCCGAAAATAAAATGATCTGGAGTGGAGAGTTTGAAAGTCAGCAACGGGCAACACAGAGATTGCTTCTTATTGTACCTGTTGCGCTCATCCTGATCCTATTTTTATTATATCTTAATTTCGGAAATATCAAAGACACGGTAATTTCTGCAGTTACAATGACATACGCTTTTATCGGAGGTTTTATCTCTCTCTGGATTACCGACACTGTATTTGGAATTTCGGCAGGTATCGGATTTATTATTTTATTCGGTATCGTATCGATTGACAGTATTTTACTGATTTCGAATATGAAACACGGATTGATGCTTACCCGAAATCTGGAGAAAGCTATCAGGAATGCCGTACAGCAAAGAATCAGACCGGTATTAATGATTGCATTGATGGGATCTATGGGGTTATTGCCCGCTGCACTATCATCGGGGATGGGTTCTGAAGTCCAAAAGCCTTTGGCTATTATGATTGTCGGAGGCATCCTGATCTGTATGCTATTATCTTTTACCGTAACACCGCAGCTATTTTATTGGGCATATAAAAATGATCGGTTATATTCGCAAAAATAACCGGTAACAGTAATTTATTGAAAATGGACATATTAATTATTGAAGATAACAGACGCATCAGCGAATTTCTGGTAAAAGGATTAGAAGAAAGTGGATTTTCGGTTTCTCTGGCCGAGAACGGAACTGATGCGCGCGAACAAATAACGATCTGTCAGCCGGATCTTATATTGCTTGATATCATGCTTCCCGATATGGACGGATATGAAATTCTTCAATATGCACGATTCAAAAAATTACATACACCTATTCTTGTGCTTAGTGCTTTAGGACAAACAGAAGATAAAATTAAAGCTTTGGATATGGGGGCGGATGATTATTTATCCAAACCCTTCCATTTTGCCGAATTAGTCTCACGCATAAATGCTTTACTCCGACGACAAAAAATTTACAATAAAGATATTGATTTAGATCATCAACTGCTTATTTGCGATGATTTAAGTATAGATATCGGACGACACATTGTAAAACGCGGAGAAGAAGCCATAAGTCTGACTCATCAGGAATTTATGCTTCTGAAAATCTTTATGGAAAATCTGAATAAGGTATTAAGCAGATCACAGCTGCTTAATTCTGTATGGGGAATAAACCACACTACACATACGAATATTGTGGATGTATATATTTCTTATTTACGAAACAAAATTGACTCAGAAAAGAAAAAATATATCGAAACCGTAAAAGGAAGAGGCTATATCCTCCGCTCATAACTCTAAGAAATATGAAACTTCAGACACGCTTATCACTGTACAGCTCTCTTGTATTTGCCATCGTATTCACCATCATTTCAGGAGTGACGTATATCGTATTCTACAATTATACACTCAAGTCGGTTTATTCTTCTATGAAGAAGACAGCCCCTCTCACTGCCTTTTTTTATCTGGAAGAAGATGAACTCAACACTCTAGAATTTGATAAAGTCAAGAAGCAATTTTACAAAAATGTAAATAACCTCTTCTATCAGCTTTACAACGAGAAAAATGAAGTTGCTTATGGCTATACTTATGACCTTCTGCCTGTCTCACTACTGGATGAAATCCGCATAAAAGGATCAATGGAGTTTTCTGACAACAAATACTTTTGTTACGCAATGACTTACAGCGATAATCAGGGCGAGTTCATCGTCGTGTCAAGAGAAAAAAAAGACAGTGTATTAAGCCAGTCCTTCCTTCTTTTCTGGATTCTTTCAGGAGGATTAATTATTGGTATTTCGAGCGTAATCATTATTAATAAACTTATCGCCTACTCCGCTTACAAACCTATACGTCAGGTTATTGATGAAGTCAACAAGATTACGACCGAAAACCTCGATACACAAATCAAATCCCCCGGAACAAAAGATGAGCTTGAAGACCTGATTCGGACGTTTAACTCATTATTAAATAAGTTATCCAAGAGTTTTAATCTGCAGAAAAACTTTATCAATTACGTTTCTCATGAATTTAAGACTCCGCTGGCATCTATGATGGGAAATTTAGAGGTATTTTGCTTAAAAAACAGAAGTCCAGAAGAATATAAGTTGCTATCTGATAAATTGATTCTACAGATCAATGATCTTGAAAACACTTTATCTACACTTATTGCTATATCATCTGTTAAAAAAGAAAATGATCCTGTTTCGCCGATACGCATTGATGAGATTATTCCCGAAATATTAGTTCGTGTGCAGGAACGATACCCCAATGCTGTCTTTCATCTGAATCTGAATATCAGCCCTGAGGATTCCCACATATTATCTGTACATAAACAGCGATCCGAAATGATGATAGCATTTTTTAATTTTATCGAAAATGCTGTCAAATATTCTAGCAATAAACCAGTTGAAATTACTCTCTCAAAATCGGAAGCCCGCTTACGCATTTCAATCACAGACAACGGGATCGGCATTCCAGCCAAGGATTTGGGTAATATACACAAACCTTTTTACCGTGCTGAGAACTCAAACCGTATAACCGGAAGCGGAATCGGATTATCTATAGCATTACAAATCTGCGAAAACAATCATATAAAATATGTAATCCACTCTGAGCTGAATCAGGGAACAACAATTTGTCTGACTTTTTAGTGTTTTGCTAATGATAAATAATTCGGACCGGATTAAACGATTATTCCCGACCATGTGTTATTCAATAACATATAAATCAATCAAAAATGAAAGCACTAACTCACATTGGTCGAATATTGGTCGGAATTGGTTTTTTATTTCTGGCTTTTGTTCATTTTAAATTTGCAGATGGCGATGCTAAAATGGTTCCGTCCTTTTTACCATTTCCTATGTTCTGGGTTTACTTCATCGGAGCTTGTTGGGGAGCAGCAGGTATTAGTTTCATCACTAACATTATGACACGTCTTAGCGGATTACTGGCTGCATTGCTGGTGTTTGTCATTATATTTTTAGTACAGCTAAAGAGTTTCACGACAAGTAATCCTATGGATATTATAACTCTAGCCTTCAGCCTTGGTTTGATCGGAGCATGTTTCATGATTTCAGCCGAAGGGACTTGCGGCATATGCAAAAAAGAAAAGAAAAATCAGTAAGACAGCTATAATATAGCTGAATTTAACTGATATTCCTAAACATAAAAAATCCTCTGTTCCTATTCTCTAAGAATTCGGAGCAGAGGATTCTCGTTATTTTAAAAGAGTCATTTTAGAATTTGTATCCTACAGTAAATGCAATATTCGCATTATGAGGAGCATCACCTTCATAGATCTTAGCAAAACCTAATTGAGTATCCAGTCCTACAAGAAACTGACCGAACTCAGCTCCTACACCAATATTCCATCCTGCATCAAAACGATTAAAATCCATACCATTATCACCGAAAGTATCAATTTTATCTTTTCCGTTCATATTAATGCCATCGATAGAAGCACTACCGTCAAACTTCGTTTTACCTCCTACACCACAAGCAAAATAAGGTCCTGTAGCAATTAAGATATTTGTATTGTCACTTACGTTAAAACGAAACTGTACATTAACCGGTAACTCAAGATACAACTGATTAATCTTTATTCCTGCTTTTGCATCAAAAAAAGATCCATCATAGTCGCTGTCATATTTAGCTCCTTTTTGTGAAAAGAATAAAGATGGTTGTAAAGAGATAAGATCCGTAAATTGATACTCCATACCTAATCCGATACGAGCACCCGGTTTGAATTCAGAATTTTCTGAATTTTCGCCGATATAGCTGCTTAAATTTAATCCGGCTTTTACATTAAACGAAACTTGCGCAAAGGTCAACGTGCACATTAGTGCAAACAATGCTGTGAAAACCCCTCTTTTCATAAGAATTGTGTTTTAAAATTGGTTATAAAATTTTAGTCTAGTGGTTGCAAAGCTAAAAGATAAATTCTATTCTTTCTTGAAAAATTATCAATTTATTACTTATTTGAATCTATTGATGTATTATGGATTAGCAGATAAACACGGTTGTCAGCGTTCTATATTAAGTTTTTCCGACTGCAGATATCTAAAAAAGTCTATCTACGCTTACGATTCTCACAAAGAAACTTTCTACTAACAAAATTTGAAGTTTTATCTGCAACATCTGCAACACTCATACAAACACCTATATTATAGATGATTACGCGTTGCAGATCAAATTTCATCTGCAACCATCTGCAACAGCGGAAATCCCTATCCACAAAGGGTTTCCGAAGGATGTTGCAGATGTTGCAGATAAAACGCAAAAAAAACTCTCTTGTCGTGGGAGTGTAAAACGAATCCGGACTCTGGCTAAATTATACGGTATATCTCTAAAAAGATACGCCGTTCCTTTTAAAAGATACACTGTATCGTTGCGAAGATATACCGTATCTTTTCAGAGATACACCGTATCGTTACGAGCTATTTTCCAACATCTTATCTAATCAAATTTACATACGTATGTAAATTATTTTTGGTACGTATCTAA
>JBOFKE010000063.1:0-1875 GCA_051657185.1 Bacteroidales bacterium
GGGCGTATTACGATGCAAAAAGGACCTGAGTATTTTGTTGAAGCTGCGGCCAAGGTACTTAAACGTACTAAAGGTGTTCGTTTTGTTATGGCGGGAAGCGGAGACAAAATGGAAGAAATGATTCAGTTGGCAGCTGACAGAGATATTGCTGACCGATTCCACTTCACCGGTTTCCTTAAAGGGATGCAGGTGTATGAAATGCTCAAATCCAGCGATGTTTATATTATGCCGTCTGTTTCAGAGCCTTTCGGGATATCTCCTTTAGAAGCAATGCAGGTTGGTGTTCCATCCATAATATCTAAGCAATCGGGCTGTGCTGAAATTTTGAATAATGTGATTAAAACCGATTATTGGGATATTGATTCGATGGCAGATGCTATATACTCTATTGTTACTTACCCTGCCATGTATGAGCATTTAAGAATAGAGGGGAAAAATGAAGTC
This sequence comes from Bacteroidales bacterium, assembly GCA_051657185.1. Classification (GTDB taxonomy): domain Bacteria; phylum Bacteroidota; class Bacteroidia; order Bacteroidales; family UBA7332; genus UBA7332. The sequence goes on from JBOFKE010000063.1 coordinate 445, forward strand.
GATCAAATTGTCTGGACTAAAGCCGGAAAGAAAGTGATCGATATCTATAAAAACATCCTTAATCATTAACAGAAAACACCCATAGAATATGAAAACAATTTGTTTCTATTTCCAGATACATCAACCTTTCCGACTAAAACGCTATCGCTTTTTTGATATTGGAAAAGATAGTTATTACTACGATGATTTTTTGAATGAAAGTATTGTGGCTCGTTTAGTGAGAGAGTCTTATGTTCCAGCCCTTTACACGCTTTTAGAGATGATTGAAGATTCAGGTAAGCAATTTAAAGTTGCTTTTTCCATATCAGGTGTTGCCATAGAGCAATTTGAAATCTATGCTCCTGAAGTGCTTGAATTGCTTCAAAAATTAAATAAAACAGGTTGTGTTGAGTTTTTAGGCGAAACTTATGCACACTCTTTATCTTCGCTTATCGATCCGACGGAGTTTATGAACCAGGTTTATAAACACAGTGCTAAGATTGAAAGTCTTTTCGGAAAACGGCCTAAAGTTTTTCGTAACACCGAGCTTATCTACTCTGAAGAAGTAGCTGAGGAGGTTTCAAAATTAGGATTTAAAGGCATGTTGGCCGAAGGTGCAAAACATATTTTAGGTTGGAAGAGTCCAAACTATATTTATCGTAGTATGGCCGCGCCTAATTTAAAGTTACTGATGCGTAATTTTAAATTTAGTGATGATATTACGTTCCGCTTTTCAAATTATAACTGGAGCGAATATCCGTTAACAGCTGATAAATATATGAATTGGATTGCTGAAACGGATCCGAAGGAACAGGTCTTTTGTTTATTCATGAGTTTAGATACATTAGGTGGTATTCAAAAAGCAGAGTCGGGCATATTTGACTTTATGAAAGCATTGCCATATTTTGCAAAAGAGAAGAATATTTCATTCTCGACACCGAGTGAAGCTATTAAACGCTATGAAGTTATGGATTCGATTACAACATTACATCCGTTTTCATGGGCTGACGAAGAGCGTGATACAACAGCATGGTTAGGTAATAAATTGCAGACAGAGGCCTTCGAGAAATTATATTCAATCGGAGAGCGTGTTCGTTTATGTAGCGACAGACGCATCCAGCAAGACTGGTCTTACCTTCAATGTAGTGACCATTTCTATTATATGAGTACAAAACACTTTGCTGATGGTTCTGTGCATGAATTGTTTAGCCCTTACGAATCACCATTCGAAGCCTTCACGAATTATATGAATGTGTTAAGCGATTTCATTACCAGAGTAGAGGCTCAATATCCGTCATCCATTGAGAATGAAGAATTAAATTCGTTGCTTCAGACTATCCACAATCAAGCGGATGAAATCCATACATTGAAAGATGAGATAAAAAAATTGAAAGCGAAGAAAAGTAAATAGATTATATAAATAAGTTATAGTCAATTATATAGAAAGCACAA
>JBOFKE010000064.1:0-2508 GCA_051657185.1 Bacteroidales bacterium
CTCTTTATCAGATGATATGAAGGTAAAACGTGAGGAAGAGATTGTTGCCAAAGAAAAAGAGGCAATGGAATTGCAACGCAAGTACTTCGGTCCTGAAGGTGAGTTATTCAAAAAAAGAGAAATCTTAATTGCACCGATACAAGACGATATATACAATGCTGTAAAAGCAGTTTCTGAAGAAAGAGGTTATGCGATGGTCTTAGACCGCGCATCCTCTCAGAATATCATTTACGCAACGCCTCGTATAGATATTAGTAATGAAATCCTTGCCAAATTAGGAATTTCAAAATAATTATCTACATTTGTGTAACGAACAACGGAACTTAAGTAGAATAACTAATTAATTTATAAAAGACTATGTTTAAAAAATTGGCAATCGCCTTTATGTTTTGTGTATGTGCATTTGGCGCATCAGCACAAGGAGATCTTAAATTTGCTCACATCAATACAATGGAGCTTTTTGAAGCAATGCCTGAAAGAGTAGATAGCGAAAAGAAACTTGAAGCTACATCTAAACAATTAGAAGGAGAACTTCTAAAAATGCAAGAAGAGTTTCAGAAAAAATATAACGAATTCATGGCATCTGCAGATACTTTACCAGAAAGTATCAAAGTTAGAAGAATGCAAGAAGTTGAAGAAATCAATACTAGAATCCAAAACTTTCAGCAAACTGCAAGACAAGAGCTTCAAAAACAACAAAATGATATGATGAAGCCGATTATGGATAAAATTCAAAAAGCTATCCAACAAGTTGGTGAAGAAAACGGATTTGTTTATATCTTTGATTTAGCATCTCCTTCTATCCTTTATCATTCAAGCAAAAGCACAGACGCTATGCCACTTGTTAAAGGTAAACTTGGAATTAAATAATTCATTTTATTAAAATAAGAAAGAAAGGGTGATGAATATCATCCTTTCTTTTTTTTATATATCTATGAAACAATTATCAACTAAAGCAGGTCCAATCGGAATCTTTGATTCTGGCTACGGAGGATTAACTATCTTCGAATACATCCGCAAAGAGTTACCTCAATATGACTATATCTATTTAGGCGACAATGCCCGGGCTCCTTATGGTAGCAGATCTTTTGAAATTGTTTATGAATTCACCCTTCAGGCTGTAACGAAACTTTTCGAAATGGGGTGTCAACTCGTAATCATAGCATGCAATACAGCCTCAGCAAAAGCATTAAGAAGTATTCAACAAAACGATCTGACCCATCTGGATCCCAATCGAAGAGTATTGGGGATAATACGCCCTACGGCTGAGATTATTGATGAGTTAACCACATCTAAACATGTAGGTATATTAGGAACCGCCGGAACTATCCAATCCAAAACCTACGAAATGGAAATAGCTAAACTATTTCCTCATATTGTTGTGTCCGGACAAGCATGCCCGATGTGGGTACCTTTAGTTGAGAACAATGAATATAACGATGCAGGCGCAGATTTCTTTGTCAAAAAATATATAGACATCCTCTTAGATAAAGATTGTTCCATAGACAGTATTATATTAGGATGTACCCATTATCCGCTTCTTTATAATAAGATTCGGGAATATACACCTGAGCATATTAAGATCATTCCTCAAGGAGCATACGTTGCACGTAGTTTAAAAGATTATCTGCAAAGACATCCTGAAATTGATATAAAATGTACGAAAAATGGAGTATCTAAATTTTTCACAACCGAATCTCATGAGAAGTTTCAGGAGATTGGATCCATGTTTCTGAACCAACAAATTGAAGTAGAACAAATCACCATACCTTAAGATGAAAAAATACGCTATACTTGTAGCCGGAGGAAAAGGGTTGAGAATGGGGCATGAATTACCCAAGCAGTTTATCGAAATCAAAGGGTTGCCTGTTCTTATGCATACGATCAAACAATTCAAAAAAGCAATCGATGATATTGAAATTATAGTCGTACTGCCCAAGGAGCAACAAAACTACTGGAATGAACTAATCAGTAAGTACAAGTTTGAATGTAAACATCAGGTTGCCGATGGTGGTAAAACACGTTATCATTCGGTAAAAAGCGGTTTAAGTTATACGCAACCCGAAAATGCACTGATAGCAATTCATGACGGGGTAAGACCCCTTGTATCTCCTGAAGTCATACTTAAATGTTTTGTTACTGCCCAGGAAAGAGGGAGTGCTGTACCTGTACTTCCTATGATTGACTCCATCAGACATCTGACACCGGATAACAGTGAGAGTGTTGATCGTGACAAATATGTATCCGTACAAACACCTCAGACATTTCAGGCTCATATTATACACGAAGCATATCGTTTACCCTATACATCATTATTTACAGATGATGCATCTGTTGTCGAAGCCAATGGAAATATAATAACATTGACAGAAGGTAATCGCGAAAATATAAAGATAACTACACCTTTTGATCTGAAGTTAGCAGACATACTCTTATAACAAGAAAAAGAAGTTCTATGGAATTATCCGAAAGAGACATTACATACTTACCTGGCGTAGGACCTAAAAA
>JBOFKE010000065.1:0-2536 GCA_051657185.1 Bacteroidales bacterium
ATTGAAGGGCTTGCCAATCGCAGTAGCGGATTTGATTCTGACTTCGGCTCGCAGTTGCGTGATCAGAGTATTGCTTTGATGACTTTACTTCATCTGAATAAATTGAATGATGCTATGAGTTATGTACAAACAATAGCACAGCAGCTGAGTTCAAGTCAGACCTACAGCACGCAATCTACCGCATTCGCATTGATGGCAATGTCTGAAGCTGCACAGAAAATGGGTAAAGGTGGTATGGATTTCGAGTGGAATCAAGATAAAGGTACGATGAAGCCTGTTGAGTCAGACCTTCCTATATGGGAACAACAGCTGACTAATATTAAAAATCAGGGAGAGGTAACTATACGAAGTAAACAAAAAGGAACTCTGTTTGCAGAACTTAACAGCACCTATACTCCGTTGTTTGATCAATCACCTGCTGTTAGCAAAGGTATTTCAATGCAGATCAAATACGTTGGTCAAAATGGTGCTCCGTTAAACACAAAAGAGCTTATGCAAGGCACTTCTTTTACAATGATCGTAGAAGTCAGTAACCTTAGCAGCAACCAGGATTATACAAATCTTGCTCTTTCTCAAATTCTGCCAGGAGGTTGGGAAATACTGTCAACACGATACGCCGGAATCAGTGAAGGCATGAAAAACTTCACGTATCAGGATATTCGCGATGATCGTATGCTAACTTTCTTTGATCTGAATAAAGGTGAGAAAAAGCAATTCTATTGCCGTGTTCAGGCATCTTATGCAGGAATTTATTATATGCCTGCGACAGTATGTGAAGCAATGTATGATGCGGATGTTTATGCCAGATCGACGGCTTCTGAAATTAAAATTATGCAAGAGTGAAACTGAAATTTTTTATTTCTGATAAGTTTAAGAAAAGGATAGTGTTATTCGTAGCACTATCCCTTCTTGTATTTTGTATAATACACTTTCTTCCTAAACCGCGGTTCGAATCACCTACCGGAACATTGGTATACAGCCGTGAAGGAACACTGATGGGAGCTCGTATTGCGGATGACGGACAATGGCGCTTTCAGGCATCCGGCACCGTAAATGATAAATACACAAAAGCTCTGATTATTTTCGAAGATCGTTGGTTTTACTGGCATCCGGGCGTAAATCCGGTATCCATCTTACGAGCTTTCAAGCAAAATGTAACTTCAGGACGGGTCGTAAGCGGTGGTAGCACACTCACCATGCAGACAGCCCGTATGTTGGAAAGAGCGCCGAGGACTGTGACACAGAAGTTAAAAGAGTTTTTTGTTGCTATCTATTTAGAATTACGATATTCAAAAGACGAGATTTTAGAACTCTATGCCGCAAATGCTCCTTTCGGAAGCAATGTTGTCGGTATTGAAGCTGCTTCCTGGCGTTGGTTCGGACACTCCTCCTCCAGTTTGTCATGGGGTGAAAGTGCACTTCTTGCCGTTTTGCCTAACTCGCCGTCATTGATGCATCCGGGTAAAAACCGCAATCTGTTGCGTAACAAACGAAATCGCCTATTAGAGCGTATGTATAAAAAAAGAATTATTACAAAATCCGATTACCTGACAGCAATTGATGAAGAAATACCTGAGACTCCGAAAGATCTGCCTACGCTGGCTCCTTATCTGATTGCTCAGATACACAAAGATCAAAAAGGTCAGATCATACAAACTACACTCTCGGACCGCATACAAAAACGTAGTGAAGAACGGCTTCAAAGCTGGCACAATGAATTCAAATCAAATGGTATAAATCACCTTGCAGCACTCATTATTGATGTTGACCGTAATGAAGTGCTTGCCTATTGCGGTAATGTAGGATTTTATTCGAATGGAAGCGGAAATCAGGTCGATGTGCTGCAAGCGCCGCGAAGCACAGGGAGTGTATTAAAACCTTTCCTGTATTGCGCCGGCATTCAGGAAGCGGAGATACTTCCTCATACTTTAATACCTGATGTCCCTATCAATATCAATGGGTTTTCGCCTAAAAATTACAGTCGCGATTTTGATGGTGCAGTGAAGGCTTCGGAAGCATTGCAACGATCCTTAAATATTCCATTTGTCATCCGCTTGAGAGAGTATGGTATTCCAAAGTTTCGCGATCTGTTGCAACAAATGGGATTGAAGGATATCAATAAATCGGCTTCGCATTACGGACTATCGCTTATTCTTGGAGGAGCAGAATCCTCCGTTTGGGATGTAGCTTCATCCTATGCAGCCCTTTCGCGTACATTAAATAATTATTGTATAGATGAACGCTATCACGTATCGGACTGGGAAAAGCCGACCTATCTTCAAAGCCATAAGCCTTCAAAAGAGCAGGATCAGAAAAATCCTATCCATTTCGATGCAGGTGCAATCTGGCAAACATTTGAGGTACTGAGCGAAGTTAACAGACCTGAAGAAATGGATTGGAGCCTGATGCCAAGCATACGAAAAGTAGCATGGAAAACCGGAACAAGCTTTGGGAATCGTGACGCATGGGCTGTGGGCGTTACACCACAATATGTAGTCGCTGTATGGGTTGGGAATGCAGACGGAGAAGGTCGCTC
>JBOFKE010000066.1:0-8053 GCA_051657185.1 Bacteroidales bacterium
TTCTACTCACAGCATTGACTCTTTTAGCAGTTGACAGTGCATGGGCTCAATCAGAGAAAAAAGAGAATGAAGTTATTGAGCGTGAGCTTACGATCGAAAAAGAATTTCAACCGATTGTTCGTGATGCGTCTAAAGTAAGTCTTTTGCCTTCAGTAGAAGCTCCGAAAGGTGATTCGAAAAAAGCTACCGACTATTCATTCTGGACTATTACAGGAACTCCTTTGTATGAAGTTAACCCTTTGGCTCCTGCAGCTATCGGGACTAACTTTGATTTTAGCAAGCAAAGAGGTTATGTGAATCTTTCAATAGGTAATTACTGGAACACAGAAGCAAATGTGGGCGGAGCAATTATTCAGAACGAGAATACGGAACTGAATGCTTCGTTTGACTTCTTTAATACTTCTGGTAAGAGAGAAGGCTTGGAAAGACAGTTGATGTTGATGGACAAAAAGATGAAGGTTCAATTAATGCAGAATCGTTTCAATATCAATCTGAATCAGCAGGTTTCTAAAATTCGTTTATTGTTAGGTCTTACATATAACAATTCACGTTATAATCTGCCAATGCTTCCGATCGCTGTTTTTGATCAGTCACTTAAGACAGAATCTTTTTCTGATATTAAGCCTACGAATAATCAGATTAAGTTTAATGCAGCAATACCGGTAGTTCGCTTAGGTGAAAACTGGCAAATGAAAACAGCTTTGAACTATAGTTTCTTTACACGTTCTTATACTGGTTTATCGAATGATAAGAGCTCGACAGAAAACTTTGGAAATTTAGAAATGGATTTCTTTGGTAAGCTGTTAGGAAACATCAGTGGAGGAGTGAATGTACAGGGTGAATTTTTTGCGCCTGAAGGAGATACTTACGGAATGGGTAAAATTACACCACGTGTAGCTTTTGAGCTGGAAAACTTCAGCTTATCGGCAGGTGTAGCTTTACAGGCAGGTCCTAAATTTCACGTTTTTCCGGATATTCATATGAACTGGGATATTACACCTGCATTCGGAATGTATGCAGACTGGACAGGAAATGCACAGTTTAATACATTCGAGCGAATGTCAAATCTTTGCTACCTGGTTTTACCGGATGCAATCACGACAAACAAGCAGGATGTCACACCAAGCGATATCAAAATCGGGTTCAAAGGCTTGATTAAGGATGCGTTATCAATAGAACTTTTTGGAGGCGCGACTCGTTATGATAGAGTCTCTGTAGTAGCTCCTTACGTAGACAGATTAGCTGCTTACGCAATGGCTGCGGCTCAGATAAAAGATATCACAGGTTGGAATTATGGATTAAAAGTGAGTGCCAATGTTGGTAAAATGGTGCAGACATCATTGGATCTGACAGGCTACTCAGGATATAAATTAATGCAGCAACCTGAATTTATTGTAAAATATAATTTAGGTGTTCAACCTATAAACCCACTTCGTATTGATTTAGATTATCAGTTTGTCGGTAAACGTCAGGTTGGCATGGTTAATGAGGAAACAGGTAATGTATTATCAAAAGATGCACCTGTTTATGACACAATGAAAGCCGTAAACTTGTTAGGTTTAAAAGCAACCTATAACTTTACCAAAAATTTTGCTGTGTATATATCGGCAAATAACTTACTAAATCAGAAATACGACATCTGGTATGGTGTGCCGGCTCAGGGAATTAATTTCATGGCTGGTGCGAGCTTAAATTTTTGATGGAGGCTTTTCGCTGAAAAGTTTCGGAAACAAGGAAAATAACTATCGAAAAAGATCTTAGACAAGATGCAAAAAAATTTAGTCATAGTAGAGTCCCCCGCGAAGGCAAAGACGATCGAAAAGTTCTTGGGAAAGGATTTTAAGGTTATGTCTAGCTATGGGCATATTCGCGATTTGAAGAAGAAAGACTTTAGTATTGATATCGCTAACGGCTTTCAACCAATATATGAAGTTCCTGCTGATAAAAAGAAATTAGTAGAGGAATTAAAAAAACAAGCGAGTGATTCGGATATTGTTTGGCTAGCATCCGATGAGGACCGCGAGGGGGAAGCCATTGCCTGGCATCTTTATGAGGTTTTGGGATTGAATCCCGAGCATACGAAACGAATAGTTTTTCATGAAATTACGAAAAATGCAATTTTGCATGCTATCGAGACTCCGCGCGATATCGATCTGAATTTAGTGAATGCCCAACAGGCAAGACGTATTCTGGATCGTATTGTAGGCTTCGAGCTTTCTCCGGTATTATGGAGAAAAGTTAAGCCTGCTTTGTCTGCCGGACGTGTTCAGTCTGTGGCTGTGCGTCTGATTGTAGAACGCGAACGTGAGATCCAGGCTTTTACTCCCGAAGCCGCATATCGTGTGATTGGTATATTTATCGTCACAGCTGCTAACGGGGATAAGTCTGAATTGAAAGCAGAATTAAATAAAAGATTTAAAACGAAAGAAGAGGCAGAAGCTTTTTTGAATAATTGCAAGTCTACTGATTTTGTGATTGAAGATATACAGACCAGACCAGGTAAAAAATCACCTGCAGCTCCGTTTACAACATCAACGTTGCAACAGGAAGCTGCAAGAAAGCTGGGCTATTCGGTATCGCAAACAATGTCTGTAGCTCAGAAGTTATACGAAAACGGGCATATTACCTATATGCGTACCGATTCGGTTAACTTATCTGATTTGGCTATAAACACGGCTAAAGAAGAGATTTTCTCGACAATGGGTGAACGCTACTGGAAATACAGACAATTTACGACAAAAGCAAAAGGTGCTCAGGAAGCCCATGAGGCTATCCGTCCGACTTATCTGAATAAAGAAAAAGTCGAGGGTACTGCACAGGAAAAGAAATTGTATGAATTGATCTGGAAACGGACAATTGCTTCTCAGATGGCCGATGCGGAACTGGAGAAAACAACAGCGACTATCGGTTTGGCTACAACAAGTGAGAAATTCGTTGCAGTAGGAGAGGTGCTTAAGTTTGACGGTTTCCTTCGTGTATATCTTGAATCTTCGGATGACGAGTCAGAATCTTCAGATAGCGGACTGTTGCCTCCGATGAAAGTAGGTGAGGTTTTGAATATGAAAAACATCACAGCAACCGAGCGCTTTACTCAGCGTCCGGCGCGTTACTCAGAGGCTTCTTTAGTTCGTAAACTGGAAGAGTTGGGTATCGGACGTCCTTCTACTTATGCTCCGACTATTACGACTGTACAAAACAGAGAGTATGTCGAAAAAGGAGATAAAGAAGGAACAGAACGTTCGTTTACTGTTTTGACTTTGTCGAAAGATAAAATCAAAGAACAAACAAAAACGGAAATAACCGGAGCTGATAAAGCAAAGTTATTCCCGACAAATATTGGTGTTGTTGTAAATGATTATCTGACTGAGAACTTCCCGAATATCCTGAACTACAGCTTTACGGCAGATGTGGAAAAAGAATTTGACAGCATTGCCGAGGGCGACCTTAACTGGGTGCAGGCACTTGATAAGTTCTACGGACCTTTCCATACAACGGTCGAAACAAGTCTGGCTGCTAAGCAAGAGCGTAAAGTAGGAGAGCGTTTATTGGGTAATGATCCTAAAACAGGGAAGCCTGTATCTGTCAAAATCGGTCGTTTCGGTCCGATGGTTCAGATCGGATCGAATGAAGACGAGGAAAAACCTCAGTTTGCATCTCTTATGAAGGGTGTTTTAATGGAGGACATGACACTCGAGCAAGCATTGAAACATTTCGAACTGCCACGTACATTAGGTGAATATGAGAATGAAGTAATAACCGTAGCAGTAGGTCGTTTCGGACCTTACGTTAAATTCGGGAAATTATTCGTCTCTCTTCCTAAAGGAGCAAATCCTATGGAAACATCGCTTGATGAAGCAATTGAACTGATAGAGGCTAAAAAGAAACAAGAAGCAGAGAAATTCATTAAGAAATTTGATGAGGAGCCCGAGCTTGAAGTTCTGAATGGCCGATTCGGTCCTTATATTGCCTATTCAGGATCTAATTATAAGATACCGAAAGGCACCGACCCTAAAGTCCTTACGTTGGAAGAATGTATGACGATCATTAAAGATCAGCCTGCAAAGAAAACAACGGCTCGTAAAACAAAAGCGGCCAAAGAACCAAAGGCAACGAAAGAGACAAAACCTGCAAAAGAATCTAAAGTAGCTAAAGCTGCAAAAGAGAAGAAAGCAACAAAAACAACAAAAACAACAAAAAAATAGTATTACAAGGGAGAGAATAAAGTCTGGCTTTATCTCTCCTTTTACTGTTAATATCCTATGCATAGTAATTTAGTTCTTCTATATGAAAATCTGCCTGAAGAGGCAAAAACATTTGTAAATAGTATAACCTTATATTTCAATCCCGTTTCTGACGAAAAGATAAATAAGTTAGCCAGAGCGATGGAGAAAAAGTTTAAGATTAGCTATAACCTGATCACTGTTAGCAATCAGTTTCTGGAATTGAGCGATAATATAAAATGGGAAAATACCTACCTTATACATCCTCAGTTGGCTCTGCATGTAATTTATTTACTGCATAAGGATCCGGGTTTATTTGATGAGGCTCAGCTGTGGCAAACCTATTTTGAGCATACGTATAGATTTACCAATACTGAATCACGACTGTTACATGAGCTAAAAGAGTTTTTATTTGATTATCTTGAATTACAGGCATCAGTCGTAAAATTTCATTTGAAAGAAGATCATCAGATGAATTATGCAGCACGCATTCAAATGTATTCGTTGCAGGATAAGAAATTTAAGCATATAGAACAATGCTACGGAACTTATGATTTTATCGAGATCCTAAAGCAAGCTCGTAATGAGCGTGTTCAGAACTTTAATAAATACTTCGACTATAAAAGTATTATCAATAAGTTACGCGTATCTCCTGTAGCTTCGTCCGTCTTTCCTGTAGAGTATAATTATCTGTATGCTACAGGGTATATACTGGAAGGTAAATTTGAGATGATTAAACAAAATCTGCCTCCGGAGAATATGCCGGGACTTTATGCCCAAGCTGTAGTAAGAATGCTTGATGGAGACAACGCTATGTCTTTGCGCTTTTTTGATGCAGCTATTAAGATTCAAAAGAAAACAACTAAATTGCCTTACCCTCAAATGGCTATTTATGCTTTCCTTTATGCCATTTTATTGGTGAAAATGAAAGAGGAGGGTATGGCAGCAACGATCTCGAAGCTCTTAAAAAATAAAGAGCTTAAAAAGGTCGGAGTGTTATATATGCTCTTGGCTATCAACTCCGGAGTAACAAAAAACATAATAGAGAAAGAACTTGCCTCCCTTTCCGCTAAAGGGCTTACAACGCTTGAAAAGCTGCTGACAGTAATTGTCGCGGAAAATTATCAAATAAAGATTCCGGATTCTTACCGTGTAAATTTACCCGAACTACAGGATTTATTGGATCTTGATTTCAACTGGTTGGCCATGGAGTTTGCATTTGCTTTTAAGGCAGATGAGGAATTGCTTAAGCTGGAATCAAAAATCGATTGTAAATCTGTTTTTGATGAAGTGAGGATCGAGATGGATTGGGAAAGAGCCTTGAATGCACTTCTTAATCAGGTGAGCGAGACTGATTTGGTCCACGAAATCAAGCTTTTCCGTGTTGCTTACTTTTTGGATTACGATATGGGAGAGATCACTCCCGTTCTTCAGCAGTCTAAAGATGGTGTAACCTGGACAAAAGGAAAGGTGATCTCTTTGCAACGTTTTGCCGCTTACGAAACGGAGGGTATGACAGATCAAGATAAGAAAGTTGCTGATTGTATAGAGCGCGATTTCTATTACAGAAAGCAGTTTATCCTTTATATGCATGCTGCATTGAAGCATCTTGGCGGACATCCTTATGTGTTTCTGGCAGATAACCCGACTATTCCTATCGAAATAGTCGAAACAAAGCCGGAACTGACCATAACTCAAAAAGAGGGAGGGTATCAACTGCATATTAATGTTGAGGAACCTGAACTAAGCTGTCAGATAGAGCGGGAGAATAATACGCGTATTAAAGTGATGAATCTGACTAAGACACAGCAAACCTATTTGCAGCTGTTGGATCAGATTAAATTTGTCCCAACGGGAGGAAAAGATAAGTTGCTGGCTTTGCTGAATAAGCTGAAGAATGATATAACAATTTATTCGGATCTGGTTGATAAGAACTCGACAATTAAGCAGCTACAGGCTGACTCTCGTATATTTGTTCAGATTATTCCTATCGGAGACACGTTGAAAGCGGAGTTGTTTATAAAACCGTTTACTTCAGAAGCACCTTACTGCAAGGCCGGTGTCGGAGCGAAGCATGTTTTCGGACAATTGGGTGATGAACGCGTACAGGCAGAACGGAATCTGGAAGCGGAGAGATCCAATTGGACGATTGTAAAAAATGCGTTGGATCAAATCGTAATGGATGACGAAGAAGAAAACGATATCTATATTTTCGATGATCCGTATAACTGTCTCGAGTTTATCGAGACGATTCGTGCGATGAATGAGGTTGCCGTAATGGAATGGCCGGAAGGCGTAAAATATAAAATCACAGGTTATGCCAATTCGGGAAGTCTGAATATATCGCTTAGGAGTCGTTCTCACTGGTTTGACCTGGAAGGTGAGCTGAAGGTGTCGGAAGATAAGATTCTGACGATCGCGGAATTATTGAAAGCGACACGTAACAGTAAGGGACGTTTCATTGAATTAGGCGACGGTGAGTTTTTAGCTTTGACCGAACAGCTCAGAAAACAGTTGCTGGATCTGGATGCCTATGTGCAGGATACAAAAGAAGGTTTAGTACTGGATCAGTTTACGACTTCGTTTATTGAAGACCTGGCGATGCAGGGCATTAATTTGCAAGCTGACAAACAATATTACGAGTTCCGCGAAAAACTGAAAGTACAGGAAACAACCGAATACCAGGTTCCTTGTAATCTTCAGGCAGAACTGAGAGATTATCAGGCTGAAGGTTTCCGTTGGATGGCTAGACTGGATGGCTGGGGTGCAGGAGCATGTCTGGCAGACGACATGGGTCTAGGTAAAACGATTCAGACTATTTCAATGCTCTTGTATAAAGCAAAAGCAGGACCTTCTTTAGTTGTGGCGCCAGCTTCGGTTTTACCAAACTGGATTCGTGAGATCAGCAATTTTGCACCATCTCTGAATATTGTCAATCTTTCTCCCTCTGTCGATCGATTAGAAAAAATCAGATTGGCTCAGGCGAATGATGTCTGTATTGTCACTTACGGAGTCCTGGTAACAGAAGAAGAACGTCTGACTCAGAAAGAATGGAGTATGATTGCTTTGGATGAAGCTCATACAATCAAGAATAAAGAGACAAAGATGTCGAAGGCGGCGATGAAGTTAAAAGCTGACTTCCGGTTAATTCTTACAGGTACACCGATTCAGAATCACTTAGGTGAGATCTGGAACTTATTTAATTTCATCAATCCGGGATTGTTGGGTACTTTTGAACGTTTCAAAGACCGATTTGTATTCCCGATTATTGAAATGCGTGATAAAGAACAGCAGAAGAGATTGAAAAAACTGATCTCCCCATTCTTGTTGCGAAGAACCAAAAATGCCGTTCTGGATGAGCTGCCTCCAAAAACAGAAATTGTTAAGGAGATTCAGCTTTCGGAAGAAGAAACCGCAGCTTATGAATTAATTCGCAGAGAGGCCGAAACGAAGCTGACCGAAGATGGAGCATTGACTCAGATACAGGCTTTAGCCGAAATCACACGATTGAGAATGGCTGCATGTAATATCAATTTGGTGAATAAGGGCGTTAATATGTCTTCATCAAAAATTAATACGTTTCTGGATATCGTCGATGAGTTGAAAGAAAATAACCACCGAGCCCTTGTTTTCAGTCAATTTACGAGCCATTTGGCACTTATTCGTAAAGCATTGGATGAAAAAGGAATTTCTTACTTATATTTGGACGGATCAACATCCATTCCCGAAAGAGAGAAGCTGGTGCGTAAGTACCAGACAGGAGATGAACTTCTGTTTCTTATCAGTTTGAAAGCCGGAGGATTAGGGTTAAATCTGACAGCTGCCGATTTTGT
>JBOFKE010000067.1:0-4508 GCA_051657185.1 Bacteroidales bacterium
TCAGTACCTCTATTGAATGGAATCGTTTTGTTGCTAAGGGGCAATCGCCGGAAAAGGCGAAAGTTATAAGTAATCCGGTGCAAATTAAATCGGTATCTTTATTCAATCCTTATGGCGGATACGGGTCATTTGTCATGCCAGCAATCATAATTTTGATTATACAGCAAACGTTACTTATAGGTATCGGGATGATCGGGGGAACCTGGAGGGAACAGGATTTATATAAAAAGCTGAAACCTGAGGGAGAACGTTATTTATCAATCTTACCTGTTGTGTTTGGTAAAACTATCGCATATCTTTTACTTAATGTATTGACATTGTCTTATATATTTGGTGTTCATTATAAGATATTTGGTTTTCCTGCAAATGGCGCAATAGGTGATATAGCACAGCTGATGTTACCTTATTTGCTGTCGTCTATTTTCTTAGGGATTGCGCTATCAACTTTATTCCGTTATCGGGAAAATTCGATTTTGTTTTTACTTTTTACATCGATCCCGTTCTTAATGCTCTCAGGAGTTTCCTTACCGGCAGAGGCTATGCCTCAATGGTTATATTTAGGTGCTAAGATCATACCAAGTAGTTCCGCGATTGATGCATTTATCCGTATCCAGTCTATGGGAGCTTCTTTGACAGAGGTTTTAACAGCCTACCGTATTCTTTGGGCTTTAACAATCGTATATTTTATCTTTGCATACTTAGGTATCAGAAGACGTATACGTCGAGCATAATAATCGTATATCAATCAGAAAAGCCATTTCGGAGTTGAAGCCGAAGTGGCTTTTTCTGTTTTTAGATGATATTGAAACATTTCTATTTGTTCATTGTTCTACTATTTTAAAAACCTTTTTCTATGGAACATGAGTTGTTAATACCTGCACAAGGACAAAAGGAGCGTATCGTTATTATTGGTGGCGGATTCGGAGGATTACGCTTAGCTGAAGATCTGGATATGAATCAATACCAGGTTATATTGATAGATAGGAATAATTATCATCAGTTTCAGCCTTTATTTTATCAGGTCGCGACCTCGGGACTTGAATCTAGTGATATATCCTTTCCGTTTCGTAAGATTTTTCAGAAAAAAGCGGACTTCCATTTTCGATTGTGTGAAGCACAAAGTATTGACTCTTCGAATAAGATATTGAATACTTCAGCAGGTAAATTGCATTTTGATTATCTTGTAATTGCAACAGGTTGCACAACGAACTTCTTTGGTCATAATGAATATAATGATTTTGTATATACATTGAAAAGTACAGCAGAGTCTTTGCAATTGAGAAATCAAATTCTTCAGAGTCTTGAAGATACATTAAATAAAGAAGTTTCGGGATTCAATCCGGAGCTTAATTATGTTATTGTCGGAGCCGGAGCAACCGGCGTCGAACTGGCAGGTGCTTTAGGAGAAATGAAACGTTATGTTTTTCCAAAGGATTATCCCGATATGGATCTGTCAGTAATGAATATAATATTGATTGATGCAGCTCCTCGTATATTGATGAACCTGGGAGAAGAGGACGGACTTAAAGCGCAGAGTTATCTTCAGAAGTTAGGCGTGAAGATCATAACGGAGGTATCAGTAACGTCATGTGATCCAGATAAAGTTATTTTAAGCGATGGACAAACTATTTATACAAACAATATCTTTTGGGTAGCCGGAGTAACTGGGAACAAGATTGATGGGCTGAGTAACAGTGAATGGGGAAAAGGAAACAGGATAGTTACAGACCAAGGTCTTAAAGTGTCTGGTACAGACTCTGTCTTTGCAATAGGAGATATAGGACTTCAGTCTGAAGTTGAAAAAGGACGTGGTTATCCGCAAGTCGCTCAAGTGGCGATTCAACAAGCCAAATATCTGGCAAAAAAGTTTAACCGGAAAGAATTAAATTCACCGGAAAAATTCGTGTATAAAGACTTAGGAACCATGGCTACGGTTGGACGAAATGTGGCAATTGCTCATATCGGAAAATATAAGTTTTATGGTGCATTTGCCTGGTTCATGTGGTGTTTCGTTCATTTACGGTCAATAATGGGAATAAAAAATAAGATTTTTATTTTTATCAATTGGGTATGGAATTATTTCACCTATAATTTATCTTTACGACTGATTATTAAACCAAACCCGTCAAAGAAGAAAGAAGTTCCTGAGGATAAGAATTAGATTGAAATCTTATTCCTTGATTATCTTTTTATATTTTTCAGTTTTAGAATATAGGTAATTTGATGATTTAACGGTACTTTTGTACGAAATTTAAAAAAATGAACAAATTTCGTATGCCACAGCACTCATTTGCATTTATGCAGCGAAGCTTCCCAAAGGATAGCTCACGAACGAGTGTGGTCAAACGAATCCGGATATAAAACGAAGCATTGTGCACGATTGTGCGCGATGCTTCGTTTTTTTATAACACGTATATTCAAATAATCTATAACTCATTAAACAAACATGAACTCAGTAGAACAGACAGTTTCTGATGCAGTAGAAAATTCGGTAGAACCGATTGCAAAAACGGATTTGGTATATGGCTATAACGAGCGTCCCTCGTTCAAAGATGCTATGTTTGCTGCGATCCAGCACTTGTTGGCCATTTTTGTAGCCATCATTACACCACCCTTAATCATCGCGAGTACGTTGAAACTGGATTTAGAAACGACAAGTTTTCTTGTTTCGATGGCTCTTTTCGTTTCGGGTATCTCGACCTTTATTCAATGTAAACGTGTCGGTCCTGTAGGTTGTGGTCTATTATGTATTCAGGGTACGAGCTTTTCTTTTATAGGTCCGATTATTAATGCCGGATTTGCAGGAGGGTTACCTTTGATATTTGGTTGTTGTATGGCCGCAGCACCTGTGGAGATTATCGTGAGCCGCACGTTCAAATATTTACGTAATATTATTACGCCATTAGTTTCGGGTATTGTAGTAATGTTGATCGGACTTAGTTTGATTAAAGTTGGTATTGTAGCTTGCGGAGGTGGTTACAAAGCGATGGAGACAGGTACATTCGGATCTGTTCAGAACCTGGGAGTTGCGGGACTCGTATTGTTATGTGTATTACTGTTTAATCGCAGTAAAAATAAATACTTACGTATGAGTTCGATCGTGCTGGGGCTTATCGCAGGTTATATTTTAGCATTCTTCCTCGGGATGGTAGATATGAGTGCAGCATCATCAAGTAACTTAAGTGGAATGCATATTCCAATGCCATTTAAATATGGTTTGGATTTCAATATCTCTTCATTTATCGCGATTGCTTTGGTTTATTTGATTACATCTATTGAAGCTATTGGAGATGTAACTGCTAATTCAATGATTTCGGGAGAGCCTCTTGAAGGCGAGAAGTATATGAAACGTATTTCAGGTGGAGTTATGGCTGATGGTGTAAACTCTTTGTTGGCTGGTGTATTCAACTCGTTCCCGAATTCAATTTTCGCTCAAAATAATGGCATTATCCAATTAACAGGAGTTGCCAGTCGCTATGTAGGTTATTATATCGCAGGAATGTTGATTCTACTGGGATTATTCCCATTCGTAGGAATTGTATTTTCGTTGATGCCTGATCCGGTATTGGGTGGAGCTACCTTATTAATGTTTGGAACAGTTGCAGCAGCAGGAGTGCGTATTATTGCTTCTCAGAAGATTGACCGTAAAGCTACATTGGTTTTAGCAGTCAGCTTTTCATTAGGTCTGGGTGTTGAGTTGATGCCGGATATTCTGCAAACAGCGCCTGAAGCAATCAAAGGTATTTTCTCATCAGGTATTACAACCGGAGGACTAACTGCGATCATTGCAAATATGGTCATTCGGGTAAAAGAAGAAAATGATGTGACGGATGAAGTTGCAGCATAATCAGATTATTCTATTGGTTTCTATATTTTAATATCGTGATTTATTACAAAAGAAAAGGCTATTCGTATATTGTTTGCGAATAGCCTTTGTTTATATTTAACCGGGTTAATTAGAAGTGCATTCTTCTGCCTCTGTATGGTGATGTGATTCTTGGCATATCCATAGGAGGTTCACTGCTTTTTACGGCGCCGCTGCCAAAAATATGATTGAAACGGTAAGTGAATTTCAACATAGCGAAACTTCCGATTGTATTCCAGCTATTATCTGTAATAGATGTCGCTGAGATATTCCGGCTTGTATTATTAGCTTGTTGAAGAATATCCAGCACAACGATTGCCAGCTCACCCATATTGTTTTTCAGGAATTTTTTTGATACCTGCGCATCCCAGGTCACAACTTGACGATTATAAGCTTTTGAGTATCCACTTTTACCTGAATAGTTCATAATTGTACTAAAACTTATATTCCACGGTATCTCAACCTGCACACTGGCGCGTGTACCGTAATCCCAGGTGTTTTGTTCGTCCAGATTCTTTAATGAATTACGGACACCCGAATAATTAGCTCTTCCTTCAAATCCAAAACTGATAACTTCAGTGAAATAGTTAAGATTGACGCTCTGATTTATACCGTTGTTTTTAGAACGATTTTCCTGTCCGTT
>JBOFKE010000068.1:0-16276 GCA_051657185.1 Bacteroidales bacterium
TCAGAGAAATACATATTAAGATATATGCATAAGCTATATAACTTCGTATATTGTTCCGAATAAAAAATCCATTAACTTTTAGCAGTGTTGGATCAATGGCACCTGACTTTCGTTGTGAACAGATCAGATTATCTAATGCCGTATCAGCATATGCCCAATTATTTGTTCGGATTGCTTCAATTAATTGATTTACGTATATAGCAAACATTTCTTCATTTTCCCAATATTGAGGCTGGAGTTCCGGCGAGGGAGATTTATCTCCGGGAGACGCCCAACGCTTGTGATCCGGTATTGGGAATATGGGAAGAAACCTTGCGTGGGTAAGGTCTGTAAGAATTTCCTTTTTTTCGTTGAACAATAAGATTCTTTTATCCAAATCGGTCATATCCTGATGAGGTGTCAAAAGGGTAAGTCGCAGATATGGAGTTAAAGTGTAATTTTGTTTTCCGTTAAAAAGTGAAAAGTAGGAAATATAGGTGTCTCCTGAACCAATTAAATAACTTATCTCAGTATCTGTTTGGTAAATAAGCGGTACACGCCCCCAGATCTCAGGATAAAGCAAGAATCCCATCACAGCTTGAGTAGGAGTAAAAACTTTAAATTCGGTTCTGTTCGAAATAAATTTAAGAATCTGATTACAATATACATCAAATGGGACTATTCGCTTATCAATACCTTCAACTGCAAGATCTTTAAGTCTGTCAGCGTGATCTAAAGGAATAGTGTAGCGCATTAACCGTTCTGCATCAGTACGTTCAATGTCTTGCGCCTTCAGATTATAGATATTCATTATCATCAGTAATACTAAGCTGACGATTTTAATTCTGAAGTTGTAGTTTGGATTATGAAACTTAGTTATATCTGAAATACTCATTTAATAAACTGTTTTCTTATTTTGTATATCCCAATTCCCGGGAAATATTTAAGCATGCATTTTTTATTATTTCGGCATCCTTATTGATAGTTCCAGTGTCAAGCCTATCCTTCGGACCAACCAACCAAATAGAGCCACAAGGAATTCCGGTATGATCAATTATTACAGAGCCAATACACATTATGCCTGTCATTTCTTCTTCTCGGTCAAGTGCATAACCTGATTTTTGGACATCTGCTAACTCTGATAAATAATCTTCTTTATTCGTGATAGTACGATCATTATACTTTATGAAATCTATTTTATTCAAGTAAAAATCCCGCATATTGTCCGGCATTGCTGCAATTAAAGCCTTTCCAGGAGCAGAACAATGCAAATCAATTAGTTTGCCGGGGGTTAATACAAAACAAAAAGGGTGGCTTCCTAAAGCTTGTTCAATGAACATAACTTTATCAGAACTCAGTACGCCAAAACATACTGTTTCTTTTACTTCATCCCTTATGTTTTTTAAATAAGGCAAAACTATCTCATGCAAATTTCTCTCATGTAGTGTTTTAAATCCAAGAGATAGCATTTTTGAAGATATCATATATCGCTTACTATGATCGATATAATAGATATAGTTGTGTCGGATTAAAGTATGCAGAATACGATAAGCTGTAGTTTGTGAAACTTCAACCTTAGAGCGTATATCTTGTAAGGTTAATCCTTCTTGGGATTCAACCAGAACTTCCAGAATTTTTAATCCTTTTTCAAGATTTGGGACCTTATATGGATCTTCTTGAATTTCGGGCGTTTTTTTCATATTTGAAAACTCTTTTCAATACTGAACAAAGATATTCTTATACAGGGTTTAAATGGATAACAGTAGCGTTAATAAAATTCAATATTATAGCTAATAAATCAATGTTTGGAAATTTATACAAAACGGATTTATTCTGCCAATGTGTAAATTATTTGCACGAAAACGATATAATAATGCTGTTGAAGATACCATATTTATAATAAAAAGATAATGCGCGCTTGTGTGCTAGAGATGAGAAAATCTAAAATATTGTGATGCAAAAAAAAACTAAGTTCGAATTTATTGCTTCCGAACTTAGTTTAATTGGAATTTATAATTTATTCATCGTGATGATAGCAAAGTTAATATTAGTTGGACAGCATCCGGCTCCATTTACCTTTTTATGATGATCAAGATAGCAGATCGTAGATTCTTTATACGTATTAGCTATTTTTTCTGCAAGTATTCTTGCATTTTGAGGTCGCTTCATAAGATAATCTTCCAGATGAATATCAGAAATCACATATTCTGTTCCGTGTTTTTGTTCGATCATTTGAATTAAATCAGGAGTTAATTTTCCCCATTCTTCAATCAATAATTTCTTCATTTCATGAGACGAATAGATATGGAATCCAGTCTCGTAATCACACATATACACTAAATGCGGACAAGATTTTTCAATCAAAAGAGGTGTTTCACTTTCGAAATCGAAATTATCATTAGGTAAACTATATTTAATTAACTCGGTTCCACAGAAAGGACATTTTACTTCAAAGATGTACTCGAAATTATCATCTTTGCCTTCTTTTAGGTAGGTTTGAGGAAATTGTGTAGCAGCCATAATTTTAAAGTTTTATTTTTTATGACTAACAATTGATAAGCAATTTTCGTTCAAATGCTTTTATATCCTTCTTCTCCCCAGCCAAAAAGAGCAAAATCATACAGACATGGATCAGCAGGATTTAATTGAGCTAATTTTTCGGTAATGAATAATGCACTTCGTAATGAATTGGATGCAGGGATATCTTTCCAGATTGTTCGGGCAATACGGCTTACATGAGTGTCGAGCGGTATAATTAAATCTGATTCATTAATTTGACTCCATATACCAATATCAACGATACCATCTTTCCGAACCATCCATCTCAAAAATAGATTACTTCTTTTGCAGGCACTGTTTTTAATGGGATTCCCTACATGTTTGCTCTTAAATAATGAGTATAATTTGTATAAACCGTCTTCAATACTCTCTGTAAATAAGCTTTCCAGACTGTCATTATGCGTATAGAACTGATTTAATCCCTGACAAATAATGAAGAAGTCTCTTTCAAAAAAAGTCCGATGAATATTTACCGAAGAGTTTTCTAATTCAGACCATTTTCCGGACATAATATATTCATATGGTTTATAACCCATCAGTTGATGTAACTTTTCGCAGTTGCGTAAAATCATTTCTCGCTTACCCCATGTTATAACGGATGTAAGAAGAGCTGAAATCTCAACATCCTGTCGGGTCGTAAATTTCTTAGGGAATTGTATAGGATCTTTGTCCTCAAAGCTTTTAATATTGTATTTGTTTGCTAATTCGTCTAATCTTTTTTTTATCATATCGTTTTATGAATTGATAATTTTACTCTTTGTCAGATATTCCTGATTGTTAGCGTGAATATACATGACACTTCCATTTTTAATAATATCAATTACTTTTTTACTTATGGCTCTGGGTAGTGCCGGACAACCCAGACTACGCCCCAGACGTCCTATTGATTGAATTGTATTCGGATTTGCATAATCAGCACCATGCATAACAATAGCTCTTTGTCTGGCGTTATCGTTAAATCCTTTTTCGAGACCATCCAATAAAAGAGAATATCCATTAGCACCTATATAAGTCCCCGCTGTTGTATAAAATCCCAATGAACTTTGATAAGATCCGTTTTTATTCGAAAACTTTTCAGCGTAGTTTCCTCCACTGTTTTTACCGTGAGAGACATAACTCTTAAGCAGGACTTCATGTTTTGATAAGTCAATAACGAAAAGACGCTCTTCGCTTGAAGGTTTAGAGAAGTCGATGAGAGTTAAAATAGGCTTTTGTTTATCGGTTATTTTATTGAATCCTTCAACTGCGTTTTTAAAAACATCGTAGGCAATATGCTTATCTAAATTTGTCTTTAGATATAATGCCTGAATCGTATCAATCGCAGGTGTGTTTACTTGCAAGGAGCTGTCTGTGTCAATCGTACTTAAAATTTTGGATGACGCAGAGTGAGCTTTAATAGATGAAATAGTCAGAACAATACCTAAAGTAAGAAATGAGGAAAAAGTTAATGCTTTCTTTAACATATAGATTTATAATTAATATAAGTTACTCATATACAAATACAATTGTTGAATAAGGGTCAATCCAGTTATATAAAAATTCAGCATGAGAAGTTGCATTCCGCACACACATATGCGAACGCGGAGTTGTTCCGAGTGTCGGAGAAAATTCTATATGGGCAGTTGCTGGCAGATTTACAGGTATGCCATGTAAATACCCTCCCCCTGAAAACCGGGTAGCAAAGGGCGCATAGCCACCAATCTCTTGCGAGCCGTCAATATAAAATTTCATTTCTTTTGTCCTGTTTTGAGTGACAAAAATACCTAATGGAGTAGCCTTTTTAAAAGGAGGGCGTTCCATTCCGGTTGTTACAGGATTAAGACTTCTTGCGAGCCAGACTGTATCGGCAGCTTCTAGAGTTGCTATATTTTCATTTTTACGATCAATAAATATAGTTTTAAGAAATCGGATTGGACCAATTTTTTGAACATATCTATTGGGTATATACCAAATACCCTTGGGTAATAGTAATTCGACTTTTGTAGCAACTGAATCTTTATTTAATACGGCAGCAACAGACCCATCTAATGCATATCGGACCAACGTATCAAGATTGCTGTTCAAATATAATGGAATAGCCTGGTTGCGACTAATGCCAAAAGTGTCAGCTATTTGTTTGTATTTATCCATTTTGTTTGGTTCGACAATAGGAGATATCCCTTTTTGATTTTTATAATTTGTCAGAACCGCAAACAGAAAATTCCGATTTTGGAAATTTGCTAAGGTATCTAAATATTCTCCGATTTTCTCCCATTGATAAGATCGAGACTCTTTTCCGACAGTGTATTCGTCTGCCAAAGTATATTTGTCATAAAGCAGCTCTTTACGAATGGTTGCTGAGAAAAAAGCAATTACTCCACAAATAATGAGAGTAGGAGTCAGAATAGTAAATGGATTCAGATGTTTCATAGTATTACAGAATCATCTCTCTTCCGATCTACTCTATACAAATATATAGAATTTGATTGAAAGAGAGATGTGTTTTTGAATTATTGTTTTCTTTTCAGATATTGTTATGTTTGAGCTGGTTATGTACTCAATTATAAGAGTAAAAGCCGTTGTCTGATTGGTTTCATTTAATCAATAACGACAATTATTGTAGCGTCTACAGGAGCCCAGTCATAAATAAATTTTGCATGTGATGTTGCATTTCGTACACACATGTGAGACCGCGGAGATGTTCCTAATGTAGGAGAGTACTCGATTAATGCAGTAGCCGGTAACTCGACAGGGACCCCGTGAATATAAGCACCTCCGGAAAAACGGTTTGCATAAGGAGCATATCCTGCAACACCGGTTCCTTTATCTTTGTTATAAATCATTTTCTCCTCCTTTGCCTGTAATACGAAATAACCAAGCGGTGTTGCTTTTTTATAAGGAGGATTGTCTAATCCTGTTGTTGCCGGATTTATACTGCGTACATACCACGTATTATCCTGCTCTTCAAGTGTTACAATGTTTTGATTAAGCCTGTCTATTACGATCACTTTTGTAAATTTGGTCGCATCAATAGGTTTAATGTATTTATCCGGTATATACCAAGAACCATGAGGTGTAATTATATTGCAATAAGATGCATCGTTTTCGGTCTTTGCAATTCCAACCCAAGTACCGTCATGAGCATAACGGACAGCCGTTTTTAGATCTGCACTATTATACAGTGGAATGGCCTGATCCCTTTCATAGCCATAAGCATCTTGAATTTCATGATATTTATCTATGGAATGATTTTCTACTATAGGAGCAATACCCTTTATGTTTTTATAATTTGTAAGAACTCCGAATTTACTATTTGAATCCTCAAATGATTCAACCTCATTTAAAACAGAGTCAATCTTATTCCATTGAATAATATGCATTTTTTTACCGACATAAGTTGTGTCAGCTAATGTATATTTGGTAAAAGTCAAATCCTTTTTGATGGTTGCACCATTAACAGTAGTAAATGCACCAATCGTCATAACTAAAAAAGCTGATTTTCGGAAGCTTCTTTTTGTGTTCGATAAAACTGTTTTCTTTCTAATGAACATAAGTCTTTATAATTTTATGATTAAATGTATTATCATAGATAAACAGACTCATATTCTTACTTATACTCTCAAAAACTACACTCATCTAAATCTGGAAATGGTATTTGAAGTTGGCATTCGGGTTCAGTTTTCCTATAAGGAAGAGAGAGTGAAAGCCCCAGTAAACGCACACCTTTTTCCGCTATTATCGTTTCGTCTAATAAATTAAAAGCTAGTTCGAGAATATCAGTCGCCTCATCTAATATCCTATTAACAGTCTTGCTTTTAGTTTTGATTGAAAAATCTTTATATTTAACTTTTAACGTAAGTGTTTTTGATTTGAAGTTATTTCGTTCGATACGCTTCATCAAATCAGGCAAAAGCAGATTGATTTCTTGATGCATATCACTTATCAAATAGAGATCTTCTTCAAATGTGTTTTCGCAACCGACAGATTTACGGATATAAGTGTTTTCAACTAATCGATGGTCAATTCCCCGGGAGAATTGATAATATACAAGACCCTGTTTCCCGAAATGATGAGTCAGGAAGTGTATCTCGCAGGCACGTAATTCTTTACCGTTTGTTATACCTAATTTCTTCATTTTCTCGGCAGTGACTTTACCTACACCCCAAAAAGCCTCAATGGGCAGATCTAATAAGAATTTATCAATAGCATCCGGATGGATGATACACAGCCCGTCAGGTTTACGATAATCAGAGGCTAACTTAGCCAGAAATTTATTGTAGGAAACACCGGCCGAAGCAGTTAAGTCTAATTCATCTTTGATTCGTTGTTTAATCTCAGACGCAATATGCATTGCTAAAGCGATATTTTTCTTATTGACAGTTACGTCGAGAAAAGCTTCATCGTAGGAAAGAGGTTCTATAAGCTCGGTGTAATCCGAAAAGATCTCATGAATCTGTCTGGATACTTCGCGGTAGACATGCATCCTTGGATTTACAAAAATGGCATGCGGACACAATGCTTTAGCTTTTAGTCCGGGCATAGCAGAGCGAATCCCATATTTTCGGGCTTCATAGCTTGCTGCAGAAACGACACCTCGTGCTTCGGATGAGCCAACTACTACAGGTTTCCCTTTAAGTTCCGGGAAATCTCTTTGCTCAACCGATGCATAAAAAGCATCCATGTCTATATGTATAATTTTTCGTAGATCCATTAGATGCAAAGCTATAAATAAATTGATCATTATCAGTTGTAAGTTTTTTGAAATAGCGTGAAAAAATGAGTCGGTATCTGAATCTTTTTAGATTATAAATTGTTTCTTTTAAATATAGATGATAGGTAATCTAATAATTAATCAATTATGAAAGATTTTGCAGCGATCAGACGCGAATATATTAAAGGTAAATTGGAGAGAAAAGATTTGAATCTAAATCCAATGATTCAATTTAAAAGATGGATGGATGAAGCTATTGCAGCTGGCGAATTAGAGCCGACTGCAATGAATTTAGCAACAGTGGATAGTCATAAAATACCACATGTAAGAACAGTTCTTCTCAAAGATATAACGGCTGAAGGATTAGTCTTTTTTACTAACTACCAAAGTAATAAAGGCCGCCAAATGGATCAGAATCAATTTGTAGCTGTGAATTTTTTCTGGCCTGTGCTTGAAAGACAAGTGCGGATTGTAGGGAAAGTGAAAAAAACATCTGCTGATATCAGCGATATGTATTTCAATATAAGACCCGAGAACAGCAGAATAGGGGCATGGGCCTCGCCTCAAAGTCGTGTTGTCGATGATAAATGGGTTGAAATGCAATACGAAATGTATAGTGTTATGGAACAAGAAAAAGAACTTATCAGACCAACGCATTGGGGTGGATATATTATTCAACCTTTTGAGTTTGAGTTTTGGCAAGGAAGACCTAACCGATTACATGATCGATTTGTATATTTACGGGATGCAGATAAAAATTGGAGTATTGATCGTTTAGCTCCTTGAGTCTGATTCAATGCCAACTCATACCTTTCGAATGCTTTCATATTTTTTGATCACAAAAATAGAAATGTCCTTTTTTATCTGAAATAAACCGTCGAGGAGGTGCATACTTAGCAGATTAGAAATTTGTGAGAAAATCGGATATATGGCCTTGTTAACTTTTCGACCCAAAAAAGTTGGCAAGGCTACTCTGGTTTCAATGATATATGTATATGTTATCAATGATATTCGTATTTGGTTTCGATAAAATGCGTATATGGTGATTATGAAACACGTACTTGATAAGCCCAATATACGTATTTGATTTTTTATAATTCGTAAGAGTGTGGGATTAGATACGTATGAAAAATATTTTACATAGGTATCTAAATTATATTAGATACGTACCAAAAATAATTTACATACGTATGTAAATCTGATTAGATAAGGGTAATTGGAGTATAGCTCGTAACGATACAGTGTTTCTCTGAAAAGATACGGTATATCTTCGCAACGATACGGTGTATCTTTTAAAAGAAACGGCGTATCTTTTCAGAGATACACCGTACAATTTTGATAAAGTTCGGGTTCTTTTTAAGCGCTCACTACAAAAGATTTTTTTTGCGTTTTATCTGCAACATCTGCAACAATCTCCCGAAACCCTTTGTGGATCGGGGTTTTCGCTGTTGCAGATGGTTGCAGATGGTTGCAGATGAAATTCGATCTGCAACGCGTAATTGTCTATAACATAGTTATTTGTATAGGTGTTGCAGATGTTGCAGATAAAACTTCAAATTTTGTTAGTAGTAAGATTCTTTGACAGAATCTAAAATATTGACGAAAGACTATAACGAGTCATTTTTACTTGAAAGTTTGACTATTGGGCCGGTCGGTTTAACCATTTTTGTCGGAGAAAAACTATCTATCAAACGATCCAATTCTGTCATATTTAAGTAGCCCTTGTTCCCATTTGGCTCATGATAATCTATTTTATCCTTATTTTCGAAGAAAGCTTTTTCTTTAAGCTTCTTCAGGTGGTAGGATAAATGTATATATGGCTCTAATTTTATCCGTTGATTTTTGCCGGCTTCTATAAAACCTTTGATTATACCCAGTGTATAGGTGTCCGGCACTTTATTATAGATCTGTAGCATTTTATTCCAGCTAACCATTGAGTTAGGTGCAAGCTTACAGGATTGGTCATAAAGTTTTAGTCCGTCTAAATATTTTTTCTCGGCAATTTTTATATCTCCTCTTGCTTTAAGTACTTCATAGACGATATTTTTGGGTGGCTCTATCAGCTGCTCGCATTGAGCGAGAATGTAAGCCGAGCTATCGGTTAAGTTCTGAGCAGTAAGAGCCTTTGCAAATAACAGCGAATTTTCCACATCTCCGTCATTTAGTTTATAAGCAATATTTAAAATATCTGCTGCTTCGGTTATATTATCTTTTGCCAAAAGCGATGCGCCTAAATACTTATAGTTCGTGTAGCTTAAATCGCCTTTGTTAATTTGATCTCTGAATATTTTAGATGCGTTATCGTATTCTTTCATCACAAAATACGCTTTTCCTTTGGTAGACCACATTTTAATAGATTCGGGATTATATCCTAGTGTCGTATCACATATTGCTATTACACGTTTAGGATCTCCTTCCAGTATAAAGATTAAGTTAGATAAATTTTCAGCAATCTGATCATTTTCAGGATTGAGGCGATGGGCTTCAGCTAGTGAATATATGGCTCTTGCTTTATCGTTAATTTTTAAATAGCAATCAGCTAAGGCTATTTGAATAGAAATATTAGAAGGATAACTGAATGCAATTTTTTCAAGAATTTCCAATGCCTCGATGTGGTTATCTTCTTCTCGCAGAATGGATGCTAATTGGTAATTGGCAAAATAATTATTAGAGTCCGCTTCGATTATATCTAAATATAGATTTTTCGCTTCAGCTTTTTTACCCAACAGAGATGCTACACGGGCAAAGGAGCCTTTTATATCTAACAGATTCGGGTCAATTTTCAGGGCTTGCTCATACCATTGATAAGCTTTTCTGTAATCATTCAATCCTTCGTATGCTTGTGCTACCTGAGTGATCAACTTTAGATTAGATGAGTCCTGAGTGGAAAAATTGCTTGTGTTTTTGACAATATACTCATATTGCCGGTTACGTAATGCTGAATCAAAATCTTTTGTTTGAGCTATTACGCATTGAATAATGACAAGTAATAGGCTAATGCACGCTGTTCTCATATTGATGGTATTTAGGTTATCCTATACCGATCACTATCAGAGTAATATTAAGTATGACTATTCGTATGATGAGTATTCTGATAGTGACCGGCTATAGATAGGGTTTTAACGATTCAAAGCGGACTCCTTTTAAGAATCCGCTTTTGAGATTATTATTTTTTCAACTGGATAATAACGACACCATTTTTGGCTTTGTCTCCATATTTTTCTTTGGCTGCTTCGCCTTTTAAAACGGAGATGTTGTCAATGGTATCGGGATTAATATCCTTCATATCTGCTTGTGGGATTTCTTTACCATCAACGATAACCAACGGAGGGTTTTCTGTATCATGCCTCAAATTTAGAACTGTTGACTTTGGTGCACCAAATCCTACAACTACTATATCATCTTTTCCAGCTTTTACTTGTGAGTTTTGTTCTTCATTTTCGGGGCCTTGTAGTCTGAATGTAATCGGAACGGTGTACACGACATTGACTTTCTGACCTCTTTGTTCGCCGGGAATCCATTGCGGCATTGCATTTACAACACGTATCGCTTCCTGATCAAGAGAAGGATCAACACCTTTTCGTATAATCGGATCAACGATTTTACCTGTTTTATCAACCGTAAAAGTAACAATAACGCGACCTTGTATTCCATTCTCTTGTGCAACTACCGGATATTTTACTGTGCGGGCAATAAACTTCATCATCTCTGTTTCACCCCCCGGGAATTGAGGCATTTTTTCTACGGCCACGAATTTCTGATCAGTGGATGTATTAGCTTGAACACTTGTTGCTTCAGTGCTGGCAGCCGGTTTTGGAAGATTGAAATTTATAGGAAGGGTATATTTAACTCTTACTTTTTGTCCACGCTGTTCGCCCGGGGTCCAGTTAGGCATGGATTTTACAACGCGTATAGCTTCTGCATCAATAGAAGGGGAAACACCTCTCTTAATTTCCGGATCTACCACTTTTCCATTCTTATCAATGATAAAGCTTACAATAACCCGGCCTTGCTTGTTTTCTTTTACCGCATCTTCCGGATATTTGACATTTTTGGCAATAAACTTCAGTAGTTCATTTACTCCACCCGGGAATTCAGGCATTTTTTCTACAGCTGTAAAAGTTTGCTCATTTTGTGGAGTTTGCTCTGAGACTAATGCTTCGGAAAGCAATGTTGGTTTTTCAATTAATGTTTCTGTAAACGAGCTGACAAGATTAGTTGCCTGACGAGCCATTAATTCAATATTGCTTACGAAAAGCAATGATAATGTAAGAGGTGCGAAAATAGCATATTTTACACCCCATTTTTTTGAAGTTCGATTCTTGTTCATCATACGAATTCTGTTTTTTAATGGTAATACTTGAAAGTTATTTGAAATTTTTGCTGCAGCCTTTGTATAAGTCAATGCCAGAAGATGGTATTGATAGTGACGTACATCATGCCCGACTTCCAGAACAGAGTCATCGGCTAAGTACTCAAGGTTTTGTCTGATCTCCCTGTTCAATAACCATACGAATGGATTAAACCAAAGGAGGATACAAACCAGTTCAGAAAGGATCGTGTCAAATGAATGGTATTGATTAGCATGAGTAATCTCATGTGTCAGAATTTCATCCAACTCTTCTGAATTGTGTTTCTCAGGATTAATGAAAATCCATTTGAAGAAGGAGAAAGGAGCGCAGTCTCCCTTTAGTATATAACAGTCAGTCTGATTCAAAGAAATCTTTTTCGATTTAATTCTGATAGTCAGAATGCTGATTAAGTCAATCACTAAGCGAAGCAATAAAAGAAAAGCTCCGATCGCATAGGCGATATACAGATAGTCAGTCAGAGTAAAGCTTGTATCAGCAGGAGCACTGATATAAAAATCATTCATTATGACCGAATAAGACTCTACGACCTCTGTCATATCTGCTTTTTCTGAAATCCAATTCTGTATATTAAGTAAAGGATAGGAGAATGCTATGAGATAAAAAGCAATCAAAGCACTCCTTCTCATTTTGAAAAGTGTGTCGCGGTTGAAAAACAATCGGTAAAAGCCATAAAATATGACGATGCCGATGTTTACTTTCAGGAAATAGATTAAAAAGGGATTCATGATTTAATGGCTTTTCAGGTTCTACTTACTATCTTTTTTCTTTTCGATCATGTCTATGATTTCTTTCAGTTCATCCGGAGATATATTTTGCTCTTTCGCAAAAAAAGATACCATAGATTTATATGAATCGGAAAAATAGCTTTTAACAAGTTTCGATAAAAAGGATTTCTTATATTCCTCTTCAGTGATTTTCGGTGAATATTGATATGTATTACCGATCCGTTTCGCACTGATGAACTCCTTTCTCTCGAGGTTCTTAAATATAGAAGCAACAGTTGTGTAAGGTGGTTGAGGTTCTTCAAACGTTTGAACGATATCTTTTACCAAACATTCATTAAGTTTCCAGATGCGTTGCATAACATCTTCCTCTTGTGCAGTAAGTCTTTCCATATAGTTTGTTATTATACTGTTTATTACGAGAACATCGCAAAGCTACGAAAAGTTCGTAAACTGCAAATAGTATTGTTGTTAAAATATACAAAACAAATTATTTTGTAAAGTATGTGTCGTTTTTTTATGAGGCGTAACTATTTGATATTTAATACGAAGTGCTTCAGGTAAAGCAATGAGAGAATTTTGTGAGGATCTACGAAAAAATCGTATTAACATATATAATTTAAATGAAATGTATTGTAAAGATATTGTTATCAGGTATTAATTGAAATGAATCACTGCTGTCAATTGTCTGTAATTTTTGACCGATACTTTTGCCGGTGTAAAGAAAGAATGAAGAAAATAACCAATGAACAGAATTATGAAACTATTAATTAAAACAGCTTTACTATTTCTACTGACTCTTTTCGTTACAGATCTGTATGCAACAGACGAGAAGGTGACTGAGAAGAAGAATACAAATGCCAGGATGGGATGTATTCAGGGTGTGGTAATAGATAAAGAGTTTAATGAAACACTTCCGGGAGCAGCAATCCAGATCGTCGGTAGTACAGGAGGTACAATTACTGATATAGATGGAATATATAAATTAGAGAATCTGGCTCCGGGAGAATATAAGCTTCGCTTTACCTATGTATCTTATGAGCCGATCGAAATGGGTAGCATTAAGGTCGAAGGAGGTAAGGTTACAGAAATCAATATTGAGTTAGGTAAAAATAATGTGGTTCTTAATGAGGTAGCGGTAGTAGCCCGAAAAAGAACAGATGGAGAAGGAGCCTTACTACTCGAGAGAAAACTCGCTACGGTAGCCGTAGAAAGTATGGGGGCTAAGGAGATGTCATTAAAAGGAATATCAAATGTTGAAGATGGCGTGAAGAAAATCACAGGAATTTCAACTTCGGGCTCAAATCAGGTCTTTGTGCGCGGATTGGGAGACCGATATAGCATCACGACTCTGAATGGATTGACAATTGCTTCGCCGAATCCGGATTATAAACTCATACCTCTGAATCTGTTTGCTTCTTCAGTGGTAAATAATATCCGTGTCTCAAAAGTATATAATCCAAGTTCTTATGGTGATTATGCCGGAGCACATATCGATGTGGAAACTAAAGAGAATAACCAAGGGACTTATCTTACGTTGGGTGTTTCCACAGGAATGAATACAGGGACGACATTTAAAGAATTTCGTTCAGCTGATATGCCCGGAAACATTTACTGGGGATTTAATAAACGTATGGCCTTATCTGAAGATGTAAAAAATATGCTTCCGAAGGATTTTTCTAAATTAAAGAAAAGTCCGTTTAATACGAATTTTTCATCTTCTTCGCGAGAAGCTGTGCCTGAATTAGGCTTGAATCTGGAAGGCGGACATAATTTTCAGTTTGGTGAACAGAAATTATCTCTGATGTTTAATGCTCAATTTTCCAATGATTATACTACTTATACAGATGCTTTTCAATCTACCCTGACAGCTCAGGGTGTTATGCTAGATGCTTTTACATCAGATAAATGGAATTACTCGACCACGGCTACAGCTTTTGGTCAGGTTGGTTATACGATAAATGACAGGAATCGTCTGGGATACAACATTCTGTATGTGAATAAAACAGAAGACAGTTATTCGACTCGTGAAGGTTTTGATGCAGAAGGAATGCCACTACTTGCAAATAATTCGGTTTATCGGATCTATAATCTGTTCAATAATCAACTGTTCGGTGTGCATGACTTAGGTGCAAAATGGAACCTGAACTGGCGTGGAGCTTATGGCAAGACGAGTAGCGACGAACCAGATCGCAGACAAATAATCTATGTGAAGAATGATCAGGGTGAGTATGAGATTTTTAAATTAAATCAGCAAGAGACTTCTCGTTTTTTTGGTGAGCTGGACGAAAAGGAGTGGAGTGGAAATGCACATCTGTCTTTCTTTCCGCAGGAACTAAGTAATCCGAAGAATAAGATACGTTTAGGATTAGCTTATAAACAAAAGAAACGTGACTTTGAGTCCTATAATTTTTATTACAATCTGAAAGATATAGATCCTGTAATTACAAATGTTTATGACCCTTCATTTATTAATGATGCAAACATTGCAAATGGTTCAATATCTATCAAGAAGGTGAGTTTGCCGAGAAATAATTACTATGCAGACAGTCAGGTTGCCGGAGCTTTTGTTGACTTTGAATATCTGATCGGACAAAAATGGTTTTTATCCGGAGGTTTGAGATATGAGTATGCTAATCAGTCAGTAAGATATTGGACAGATGCCGGAAAAGAGATGAAGGCAGAGTTGAAGTCAAATGATTTGTTCCCGGCATTAAATGTGAAGTATTTGCTTACAGACAAACAAAACTTATTCTTTAGTGCTTCCCGAACAGTTACCAGACCGTCTTTCATTGAGATGTCTCCATTTGAATATAAAGAGTCTTACGGTGGATCTGCAATCAGAGGTTATGCCGACTTGAAAAACGGATATAACTATAATGTGGATTTAAGATATGAAATTTATCCGTCAGCAGGAGATTTAATATCGGTTTCGGGGTACTATAAGTTACTTGACTCGCCGATTGAACGTGTACAGGAATATGCCGGTGCTGCAATTCATACATTCAGAAATGTAAAACAAGGACAGGTTGCCGGAATCGAACTTGAGGTTAAAAAGAATATTACACAAAACCTCAGAGTCGGATTCAATGGATCTTATATATACACACACATCAAACTGCCTGAAGGAGGTGTATATACGGATACAAAGAGAAGTTTACAAGGGGCATCGCCTTATCTGATAAATGCAGACATAAACTGGATGCCTTATCGCAGAGATGATAAGAATTTGTCAATGGCATTGGTTTATAATCTACGCGGACCCAGAATTCATTCGGTAGGTATTAACGGAGTTGGGAATGTTGTGGAGCAACCTCTGAATACATTGGATTTTAATTTGATTTATCAGGTGTCGAAGTCTATTCAAATGAAGATGCAAGCTAAAAACTTATTGAATAGTGAATATAAGTTTAAGCAGGAGATCGCAGATACAGGAGAATCGAAGATTGTGGAGCGATACAGAAAAGGAACTAATTTCAATATAGGTTTTAATTATACATTCTAAAATATCAATACGTTCTTAGTATTAACGTAATCAAAAACATTATGAAAAAGAATTTTATGCATTTAGGTACAAAATCAATGATTGTTATGCTTTCAGCTGTTTCACTTGTTGGCTGTTCGGATAATTCAACAGACAATCCGACTAAAAGCGAAGATGAATATGTCTTGACGGGTGAGCTAAGCGAAAAGAAAGAGCTTAAATCCGGTGAGGTCTATGTGCTAAAAGGAGGATATCATGTTAAGAATGGTGGCTTATTAAAAATTAACGAAGGGGTAACGATCCTTTCGGAAGATGATGGAGATGTTGATTATATATTGATTGAGCAAGGCGGTATGATTGACGCACAAGGAACTTCTACCGATCCGATTGTTATGACTTCAGACTTGAAAGAGCCGGGTGCATGGGGTGGATTGCATATTTGCGGACGTGCTCCGATTAATCTGGAAGG
>JBOFKE010000069.1:0-1863 GCA_051657185.1 Bacteroidales bacterium
TATTACCGGGAGGTTTGGGTGTAAGACGCAAAGCCGGTGATTATTATATCCGTGCAAAAGGATACAGCGATACAATGCGTGGCCGCGGTCTTGTCTTTGCTTATGCGCTTGCTGCCTCTGAAGAGAATGCTGCGGGCGGATGTATTGTAACAGCCCCAACCTGCGGATCATCAGGCGTACTTCCTTCTGTATTGTATTACCTGCAAAAAACTCGCGAATTCAGTGACTTCCGTATCTTGAGAGCCTTAGCAACAGCGGGACTTTTCGGATTGGTAGCAAAAAGTAACGCTTCTGTTTCGGGTGCCGAAGTAGGATGTCAGGGAGAAGTGGGTGTAGCTTGTGCAATGGCTGCTGCTGCTGCGACACAATTATTCGGTGGAACACCTGCTCAGATCGAGTATGCTGCCGAAATGGGATTAGAGCACCACCTGGGATTAACGTGCGACCCTGTTTGCGGATTAGTACAGATTCCATGTATCGAACGTAACGCTCACGCAGCTGCCCGCGCATTGGATTCAAATGCCTATTCTACTTTCTCCGATGGTAAGCACCGTGTAAGTTATGACCGCGTTGTAGAAGTAATGCGCCAGACCGGACACGATATCCCAAGCTTATACAAAGAAACGGGAGAAGGTGGTTTGGCTAAATTCTCCGATAAAATGCAAGTGAAGTAAGAGAATAAAAGAAAGCAGACTATCTAACAAGTCAAGATTAAGTTAGTCGAAGTTACAGTTTATAACTACAAAATAAAAGTCCCATTTTGACCTATATTTATCGGTCTAAAATGGGACTTTCATTATGAATGTTTCGGTTTTATATAGGGATATGGCTCCGATGCGGTGTCTCGGGAGTTATAACTAGACCCATCCGTGGTTCACAATTGCATGGCAATCGGATTCAGTGAACGACAAAACAATCACTTACAGAACAGGCATCCTCACACGGACACAGACCTCATCCAGACGAAAATAAATCGAATAATCACCATAAGGAAAAACTCTGCGATTAACATTAAATAACTATATATAAATACAAATCTAACTAAAATCAGGTATTCTTGCATAAATGAAAAACTATTACCTAATTGATATTTATTGCATTAAAAGAAAGCGTGGATTAATTTATAAGGAATAAATCAATACTCCATAGTTTTTTATTTCAATAAAAAGATTGCTTTAAAAATATAATGAGTATGGCAAGAACGTGGGGTATTGACCCTGTATTTATTGAATTCCATGATTTCCAAATCAGATATTATGGATTATTTTGGGCATTAGGTATTGCTGCTGGATTTTTAGTACTAAAACAGATTTATACAAAGGAAGGTAAATCTATTAAACAACTTGAATCCCTTTCTATTTATGTAATATCAGGTGTTATAATAGGAGCACGGCTTGGTCACTGCTTATTTTATGATCCCGTATACTTCATTACCCACCCCTTAGAAATGATTTTGCCTATCTCAAAAGATCTTGCAGGAAATTATAGTATAACAGGATATGCCGGTTTAGCTAGTCATGGTGGGGCTATTGGTATTATAGTATCCATCCTGCTTTATTCATATAATAAAAAGCAGAACCTCTGGGATATTTTGGATAAACTTGCATTAATAGCACCACTTACAGGTTTTTTTATCCGCCTCGGAAATTTTTTCAATTCTGAGATTATTGGAGCTCCAACTAGTATGCCATGGTCTGTTATTTTTATAAAGGTAGATGATCTCCCCCGACATCCAGCTCAATTATATGAAGCATCAGTATATTTACTCCTATTTTTAATATTATATTTTTCATATTTCAAAATTAAAAAGAATTATGCTAATGGTTTAATGTTTGGGATTTCTATATTGACAATTTTTCTTTC
>JBOFKE010000070.1:0-1871 GCA_051657185.1 Bacteroidales bacterium
GGTCTTTCTTATGGCTATAATTTTTTTCTGGGCAAACGATGGAGCCTGGAGGCTACTATCGGAGTCGGTTATGCACGTTTGCAGTATGATAAGTATGATTGTACTAAATGTGGATCTAAAGTCGGACATGGAGTCAAAAACTATATAGGACCCACGAAAGCAGGAATTTCATTAATCTACTACATCAAATAATATGATTAAAAAACACACACTATCAATTGCTGCGCTACTGATATGTCCGGTCATATTGGCTCAGGAGAAAGAATATACAGGAAAAATACACGTAACTCCGATTTCACTGCAACAGCGTGGAGATTCTGTGTATGCAGAGTTACGATTCGATATTTCCGGATTAAATGTCGACTCTCGTCGTTCAATAAGTCTTATTCCTACACTTGTTACCCCTGGAAAGAAACAAAGTTTACCTGAAGTAATGCTAAAGGGACGTCAGAACTACAATATACATCGCAGGGAATTGGCGCTAATGAGCAAACGCGAAAAGAGTAAGTATAATAAGACAGCACCGTATTGTATCTTGAAGGGATATAAATCAGATACTCCGAAAACAATACATTATTATACGGCTATCGCTTACGAGCCGTGGATGGCAGATGCTAATTTAGATATGTATGAGGATTTATGCGGTTGTGGTAATCCACCACGCCGGATGGGGATATCAAAACTGATTAATCTGGTTACTTTGGAAAAGGTCGTAATATTAGAACCATACGAGATTACTCCGTATCTGGCATATATCCGGCCTATAGCAGAAGTTGTCAAGCATAGAGAGGTCATTGGTGAGGCATTTCTGGATTTTGTAGTTAATAAGACGGATATCAATCCAAACTACATGCATAATCAGGCAGAGTTACTTAAGATTACAAATTTAATCAATGAACTGGATAATGATCCGGATCTGAAGATAGAAGCAATTCATGTAGTTGGCTTTGCATCTCCGGAAGGAAGTGTAGATCTCAATCAACGTCTTTCAGAAGGCCGGGCTAATTCATTGGTAGCGTATCTCGTTCCCCGGTTCAATTATCCCCGATCTCTTTATAATGTAGAATATGGTGGTGAGAACTGGAGCGGACTGAAAGAAGCTGTTGAAAAATCCGATATGCCATTTCGTGACCAGGTGCTCGATATTATTGATTCGGGATTCAGCTCTGAGTTGAGGAATGATACCGAACGAAATTTACGACTGAAGTCTCTGGATAATGGCGGACCTTACAAGTATATGTTACAAACATTCTATCCATCGCTTCGTAAGGCTATTTGTAAGATTGACTTTGAAGTATCGGATTTCGATGTGTCTCATGCAAAAGAGGTTATTATGACCAAACCTCAAAAACTGAGTCTTAATGAGATATTTCTTGTCGCTAATACCTACGAGAAGGGTTCGCGGGAGTTTGTCGATTTATTTGAAACTGCAGTACGTTTATTTCCTCACGATATCACAGCCAACCTGAATGCCGCATCGGCAGCTCTCGTTCGTAAAGACTTAATCTCAGCTGAGCGCTATCTGAATAAAATTAAGACAAAGACAGATACTCCCGAATATTACAATGCTCTGGGTACACTATCAATGCTAAAAGGAGATTATGAGGATGCTCAAATAGCACTACGCAAAGCTGCAAATGCAGGACTAAATGAGGCAATGCTGAATCTGGAAGAGATTAGTAAAAAGCAGGCGAATATCCTGGAGATGGAACAGAATAAATCAGGCAACAAGTGATAATTAAAATGATGTCAAATATTTAAATAGATTGAATTTAGAACGGAGAAAGAAACCTAAACTATAATGAGGCAAGCAATCACCTGACAAAAGCGGTTTAGATACCAACTGCAAACGGGCACAAAATACAGAAGAA
>JBOFKE010000071.1:0-3572 GCA_051657185.1 Bacteroidales bacterium
CGATGCGCTCAATATTATAGGCAATTGAATTGATAATCAGAATATCTGTAATCTCCTGTTCGGATAATTGTTTATTGAAATACTGCTTAGGCAATTCCTGTGATATCCGATAGAATAAAGAATCAACCTTATCGTCAAGTTCTATGACATCCTTTGCCATTTCCGGTTCGCTTTCTGTAAAAGCTTTCAATGCATTTTTAGCCATCAGAACAACTGTTTCGAGCATAAGATTCAGATCTTCCTTAAAATAAATGAAGATGGGATCCTGAATATTTGCCCGTTTAAGAAAATTCGCAATATTCAAAACCAAATCACCAATTCTTTCCAGGTAGGCTGTCATATCGTAATAGGAGATTATCATCCGTAAATTCGTTGCTCTTGGCGTATAGAGAACAATTGTATTGATAACTTCGGTCCGGATTTTCACTTCCAGACTGTCAATAATCAATTCATTATTCTGAATGGTCGTATAAAGCTGTTCATCGAGATTATTGTCCATCATCTTTCTCAATAAATCCAGTTGAGCAAAAGTCTCAATAGTCATTACCTGAAAATCATTGGTGATGCGACTAAAAACCTTTTCTTTTAATGTGGGCATAATATGTATTGTTTTATTGTTAACAAAAAGATTCGGCTAATTATCCAAACTGTCCGGTCAGATACTCCTCTGTTCGTGAATCTGCAGGATTCGTAAACATAATCTGAGTTTCGTCATACTCAACCAGTTGCCCCAGATACATAAACATGGAATAGTCGGATATACGGGCTGCCTGTCCCATATTATGAGTCACGATAATAATCGTATAATCCTTTTTGAGTTCTAACAGCAACTCCTCAATGCGATTAGTTGCGATGGGATCCAGCGCAGATGTAGGTTCGTCCATTAGGAGCACTTCGGGTTTGAGAGCCAGTGCGCGAGCAATACACAAACGCTGCTGCTGACCTCCGGAAAGGAAGGTCCCTTTTTTTAACAATGCATCTTTCACCTCATCCCAAAGTCCTACGTTTTTCAGATTTGTTTCCACTAATTCTTCTTTCTCCTTTTTCGACAGACGTATTCCGTTTAAAGAATAGCCGGCCAAAACATTTTCTGAAATACTCATCGTCGGAAAAGGATTGGGACGTTGAAACACCATACCGGCGATACGTCGGACCTCCATTGGATTCATATTCAGTATATTCCGGTTATCTATAAAGATTTCACCGGTAATTTTTATATCAGGATACAGCTCATGCATCCGGTTAACAGCCCGAAGCAGTGTACTCTTTCCACAGCCTGAAGGACCCATAATCGCCGTTATCTTATTTCGTTCGATACTAGCCGAAACCTGATTTACGGCATTCTTCCCCGGAGTATAAGAAACCGACACATCTTTAAATTGCAATATTGGATGATCTATCTGTAACATGTTCTGATGCTTTTATTAGTATTAGTGAATACGCCATTTTTGTGCTACCGATTTAGCTATAATATTCAGAATCAGAATGAGTATAAGCAAGAAGAGTGATGAACTCCAGATCATATCAACCAGATTCGGATCATTATAGAATTGCCAGATCAGTAAAGAAACCGAACTGGTCGGATGAGAAATATTCCAGTTTACAGCCGAAGCCCCCAAAGCAGTCAGCATAAGTGGTGCCGTTTCGCCCGTAACACGGGATACAGCCAAAAGAATGCCGGTAAAAAGGCCGCCAAATGCAGAAGGAATCAATACACGAAGAACAACACTTGTATAGGAAGCTCCTAATGCCAGTCCAGCCTCTTTCAATGTTCCCGGAAGCATCTTCAGTGTCTCCTCGGTTGAACGGATTATAAGAGGTAACATCATTATAGCAAGTGCCACACTCCCTGCAACAGCCGAATAACTACTTAAGGGTTTAACAACCCAGAAGTAAACAATGATTCCGACCACAATCGAAGGTGTACCTTGCAGTAAATCGGTTAATGAACGTACCAGATTGGCAAACTTTGCTTTTCGGTGTTCAGATAAATAAACTCCGCCCAGAATCCCAACAGGAATAGCTATTACTGCTGCCATAGCAACCATAATAAGAGTACCGGTTATACCATTTGCTATACCACCGGGAATAATCTCACCTGCATTTTTTGCTTTTATAGCTTCGAGTGTTGTGGGAGCAACCTCTGTGAAGAAATTCAGATTGATTTGTTTATATCCTTTGCGTATTACTTCCCAGATGATCCATACAAGCGGAATGGCTGTAAGAGATGCAATAAGGCATATACAGACAAAAAAGAACCGGTCTTTAAACAAACGGAATGAAACCGATCGGGATTTTGATTTATCAGGTGTCATGCTTGATTGAATTTAGAGATAACCAACTTTCCTATAAAATTAATCACGGCCGTAATCATAAACAAAAGCAATCCGATTGCAATCAGAGAACTCAGTTTTAATCCGTCT
The DNA here is from genome assembly GCA_051657185.1 of Bacteroidales bacterium. GTDB lineage: Bacteria > Bacteroidota > Bacteroidia > Bacteroidales > UBA7332 > UBA7332. The sequence continues at coordinate 2,424 of JBOFKE010000071.1, forward strand.
GCTTCGCCAAACTGATTAGCAATAATACTTGCCATGGAATTACCTGTTGAGGACAATGATCGGGGAATATTTTCTGTATTACCTATCAGCATTGTTACCGCCATCGTTTCACCCAAGGCCCTGCCCAATGCCAATATATAGCTGGCAAATACGCCGGATCCGGAGTTTGGCAAAATCACATAGCGTATTACCTCCATGCGCGTCGCACCCAGACTATAAGCTCCTTCTTTCAAATCTTTGGGAACCATCGATATAAACTCCGAGCTAAGCGAGGAAGCATAAGGTATAATCATAATAGCCAGTACAATTGAAGCTGTCAGAATACCGAATCCTTGTGTCGATAGATTCAGCTCTACCATTATCGGCCGTAAAGCATAGAATCCCCATAATCCGTAAACAATCGATGGGATTCCTGCAAGCAATTCGATTACAGAGGTAATGATCACCGAAACTTTGCTTCCGCGGAAATACTCTCCTGTAAACAATGCAACCGACATAGAAAATGGGATACAAAACAATAAAGCCAGAAAGGAAGTCATTAAGGTTCCTGCTATAAAAGACAATGCACCATACTCTTCGTGATCGGGACGAGGATTCCATTCGGCTGTAGAAAGAAATTTAAAAAAGCCGAAATGACTAAATGCTTCAACAGATCCACTTACCAGGGAGTAAACCATCCCTCCGCAAATTAGCAAGACAAGGGCTGCGCAAAAAATCAGCAGAAACCTGAATATTTTATCTTTCATATGAAATCAGATTAATCATTTAAGATGATATTATCAGCGGAAATTTACTGCTTAAGAAGAGGTTTCCCATTATAGGTTACGGAGGAAAGTACTTCTCTGGCTCTGACCAGAGTCTCTTGCGGTAAGGGTGAGTAATTGACTTCTGTCGTCAGTCTCTGAGATTCAGGACTAATCATCCAGTACATTAAATCAACCGTTGCCCTGGCCTTTGACTCGGAACGATTATTATAACTTTGATCTTTGTAGATCAGTAACCATGTAAAGCAAGCAATGGGATATGCCTGAGGATTGGAAGAATCTGTAATCATCGTACGGGTATCAGCAGGAATATCACCCGCAGCAGCAGCCGATATTGATTCGTTATCGGGCTTTATAAAAAGACCGCTCTTATTTTTCAGACTGG
>JBOFKE010000072.1:0-3923 GCA_051657185.1 Bacteroidales bacterium
TATCCTTCTGTTTGCACAAGCTTTTCATTTGAAACCATATCATTATAATTAATCGGCCAGTATAAAGGATAATCGGGCTTATCTTTAAGATTAGGTACTTCCTGATAAATATCTATCGTACCGCCTGAATGAAAACGAACTAAATCAAACCATCTTTTTTGCTCAATAAACAGTTCTCTTAAGCGTTCATTACAAATCTCTTTCTCTATACTTTGTTTATCCATTGCACCTGCATAATCATCCAGTCCTGCTCTGTTTCTGATCTGATTAAGATCCGCAACTGCTTCCTGTATATTTCCTAAAGCAGCATTTGCTTCCGCACGCAGAAGAACCATGTCTCCCCATCTGTAGATAATCAAATCGTCATCAAAAAAGCGATCATCTCCGTAATCCTTCCCTCTGAACTTGTTTTGTTGAGTAAGCAAAAGCGTTTCACCCTGTACAAGATCTATTATCGCCGACTTTTTTCTGATATCTGAAGGATTCTCATCATACAATGCACGAACTTTCTCACTTGGTGCATAAACATGTCTGCTCTTATTCGGCGAAGTAGCAGCCTCCGATATATTATCTGCAGATGAAACATTATCTGTACGTGATGTCGTATTTGCCGCAATGCTTAAAGACTCCGTTTCATAGCGATTTATATACATCGAAAAGATTATCTCATTGTTCTTTTTATTGCCATTCGCAAACACATCCGCATAAACCGGCAACAATGAGACTCCACTGGCCCCTACTGCATTTATACATTCAACAGCTGCATTTAAATCAGTTGCTCCGCCTCCATGAACTTTAGCTCTCCACATCAGCACATCTGCTTTTAAGGCCAGTACCGCCGGTTTCGAGAAGTAATTTTTATTTACATACCCATCTCTTGCAAACAAGCCTAATGCTGCTTCTATATCAGACATCACAACCTGCATTACTTCTTCTTTTGTAGCTCTTGGTTGATTTATGACTGCATCACTCAAAGTCGGCTCTGTTATAATCGGAACACCTCCCCAAATTCGCAACATATGAAAATACGTATATGCCCGGATAGCATAAGCCTCTGCTTTTATCTGATTGCGTTCTGCTTCATTCGTAAAATCAAGTTTATCTATACGTGAAAACAATAAGTTTACATTGTGTATGATATAATACGAATCTCTATATGAGGGAGCATTGGTTTCCAACAATGCATGAGCCCATGCGTTGGATGTCGGACCAATTTCGCCTGCTTTAAAAGAGTCTCCACGATCTTCACCCCATAAGGAGCCATTCTGATTTGCCAAAGCTCTGTTATAAATACCGGTCAAAAAAGCTTTTGCATCTCCCGGATTCTTCCAGAACGAGTCATTTGTTATTATATTTTCCTGTGGGATATCCAATAAATTACAGCTATTGAATCCCATGCAAGATGCAACACATATATATGCTGCTATAGATAGTTTTCTCATAATGTCAAATTTTACAGATTAGAAAGTAATACGTGCACCTACATTGAATTGCAGTGGAATAAAATATTCTCCTGTCTCCGATCCGTCATATTGTTCCGGATTCAATCCGTCGTAACTTGAGATATAACCGATATTATTTACACCTGCATTGATCGTTACTCCTTGCATACCGATTTTCTTACATATAAGACTCGGCAAGTCATAAGCTAATGATATCTCACGGAAGCACAGGTAATCCCCTTTAGAATAGTATGCCGAGTTATCTGCATTCCCATTACTGTTCATTCCTGCATAGCTGATTGTACGCATGTGATTACGGTATCCGTTATCCCAATCCGAAGCCGGATCATAGCGCGGATATTTAGCTGTCGCTGCATCACCTGTTTGCCACCAGATATTTCCATTCGTTACATCATTAGTCGTAATGATAGCATTTCTCGCATTACCATTCGCTCTGGCTCTCCAGATATTTGCTACCGAATGTCCTAAAGCATAGTCGATAACAAAACGGAAAGTGATTCCTTTATAAGATAGTGAGTTGATCAATGCTCCTTTTTTGTCCGGTGCAGCCCAACCTAAAAACACAATATCTTTTTCATCAATCACACCATTCCCGTCACGATCATCCCAGATAGCATCTCCGGCTACCTTTGGTTTATTCATTTTACTTCCCGATACCTTTGTATCTTTCGGTGCATTAGCCGCAGCCTCGTCCGTATCATAAACACCTAAGTATTTGAATCCCCAGCGGCCACCGATTCTTTCTCCTTCCGCCAAACCACCTACTTCAATATAGGATTGAGATTTCTCATCCCAGATAATACCTCCGTCAATTCGGTTTTTATCTCTTCCGTTAAACGGCAGTTTTTTCATATACGTTTTATTCAAACTGAAAGTAGCCGATACGTCCCAGACAATTGGTCCGTCCAAAGCTCTGGCTGAAAGCGTCAGCTCCACACCCTTATTCTGTACAGTCCCTAAATTCGACTTAATAGAACCAAATCCTGTTTCTGCCGGCAATCGTTTATCGTAAAGACGGTCCGTTGTCAGCTTATTATATCCGGTAAAGCCAAATTCTATCCGATTATCCAGAAATCCTAAATCGAAACCATAATCCACATTGGAAGTCGTTTCCCAAATCAGATTACGATTTGCAAGCACACTGTTCAGCACACCCGGATTTTGAGCATATAAATAGGTTTTATACTCCCCTTGCGTATTTGAGTAACTCAAATTATTGTTACCTGTTTGTCCCCAGCTCGTTCTCAATTTCAGACGACTTGCTATTTGTGTAGGGAACCAATCTTCATAGTGCATATTCCATCCTCCCGAAACGGCAGGGAATGCGGCGTAACGATTATCCGAAGCAAACTGAGAAGCACCATCATAACGAATTGATGCACTCAAAAGATATTTTTTATCATAATCATAATTTGCACGTGCAAAGAATCCTAACAAACGGTTTTCGGATGATCCCGAATAAGCTCTTTCTGTATCGGGTTTTGTTGCTCCCAGATTCGGAATGTAGTCTGTCGATGCATCCGACCCCGAAGCTTCCAGTTTATAGTCGTAATCTCTTGTATAGTTCGCTCCCAACAAGAAATTCATATTATTCTTTTTGATTTTTTTCTCATACGTGAATACCGCATCTACCATCGTTTGCTGATACTGGCTATGAGATTCAAACACTTTTCTGGATTTATTAAACTCGTTATATTTCTCGTTGAAACGATAGATATTTTCTTGCGTATAATAAGAGGCAGACGGTTTAAAGAATAATCCGTCGATAATTTCCCACTCCAGACCAAACTGAATCGTGTTACGATATGCTTTATCTGTTATATTCTGATAATACAATTCATGCAAACGGCTTCTTGGTGATCCGCCCGCTTCACCGATACCCGGCGTACCGTCATCATAATACAAACGGAAGGTAGTCGGATAACGTGATGATCTGTCCATCGTACTTGTTCCTGTATTTGTCTGGTCCGTTCCTTTATTAGAAATTACCGCACTTTTATAGCCCATCGTTAATTTCACATTATCGCGCAGCTTGTAACCACCGTTTGCTGTCAGACTCAAACGATCATATCCTGTACCAAGCACCATACCTTCAGAGTCGATATAGCCGGCACTGATATAGAAGTTTGCTTTATCTGTACCGCCCGATACATTCACATCATAGTTATGTGTTACTCCTGTTTTGAACAGAACATCTTTCTGATAATTATTATCCTTAAAGATCAGTTCTCTTCCCGAGTATGGATCAATCATGGTTTCATACCCCTGATCATTTAAGAGATTACTTACATAATCCTGTCCCATATTCCCGATCAGATCATCCAGATACTCGGTCGTAAAACGCGAATAACCATATCCTTGTAAATTCCCGTTCTTATATCTGATATTACCGGTTGAATACGGATAATTACCTCCATCCAGACGACCCGCAATATTTGCATCATTGATACCTTTAGATCC
>JBOFKE010000073.1:0-3360 GCA_051657185.1 Bacteroidales bacterium
TCATTATTATAATAGCTGTTGAACATTTGAATAAATGCCCACTGAGTCCATTTGTAATAATTTGGTTCACATGTTCTGATTTCACGATCCCAGTCATACGAGAAACCGATTTTATCCAATTGCTCTCTGTAACGGGTAATATTTTTTTGAGTCGTTACGGCAGGGTGTTGCCCTGTTTGAATAGCATATTGTTCAGCAGGTAATCCGTATGCATCATAACCCATCGGATGAAGCACATTATATCCTTGTAAGCGTTTGTAACGAGAATAAATATCTGATGCAATATAACCGAGTGGATGTCCCACGTGAAGTCCTGCTCCCGAAGGATAAGGGAACATATCTAATACATAGAATTTTGGCTTTGAAGAGTCTTCTTTTACTTTATAAGTTTTATTATCTCTCCAATATTGCTGCCATCGCTGCTCAATATCTCTAAAATTATATTCCATAACGTTTTATATTTCGAAAAATACGGTTTCAAATTCATGCAAATGTAAGAAATCTTATTCTAACCTCTTATATATCGTAAATAAAAAGGGGATAAACTGTTATAAAAAACAACTTATCCCCTCTATTTTTTTAGTGCTTTATTTAGAAAGCATATCTTACTTTGAATGCGAAATCATCCCACATCATATGACCTACGAAGTTGATCGCCGGTTTGTAGTCAAAACCTAAAGTTACAGGAGCTGTAGGTATTGAATATTCCAATCCGATAATCGGAGAAATACCAAACATAAAATCAGCATCGTGATGACGGCCTACGTGTTGAGCCCCGATATTCATACCACCACCCATAAGCATATTAAAACGGTTAGCCAATGGAATGTGATATTCATACAACAAAGAGAAATTAGGAGCATCACAACCTAAGTTGTAAGTAAACAAACCTTCAATAGCACTACGAGGACTAATGAATTTCTTTACTGTAATACCCATAGACGGACCTAAATTAGCACCAATTCCCCATTCATACGTTTGTGCTTCCACTTTACTGAAAATCGTTGTAACAAAAAGTACAAGAATAAAAGCAAACTTTTTCATCTTACAATAGTTTAGTTATTTGAGTTGCAAATATATGTAAAGCTTTTGGCAAAAACGATCTAATTAACAGAAATAAAGTTTTGCTAATCTTTTATTATCGACCTTAAGTAACCGATTTTCAGTTTACCGGCCATATGAATCGGTGTTTTTTGTTCGTCTTTTGAAAGCCATATTTCCATCTCATCATTCTTATTCAGTTTGCCGTTTTTATCATAAAAAAGCATCTTGAAATAATAACAATCATAGACTTTATTGGAAGGTGTTTTATAGATTTTATCAGCCATATACTGAAACTGCATTTTGTAGGCATGCCTTCCGGAAAAAACATTAGTTGTAATAATATCCCCGGGCTTAAGATTAGCGATATTCAGACTTCGGAGATAATATACAATGGAAATCATATCAAAAGCTTTCCCTTTTACCGATATTGTGGTATCCAGACGTAAGGTCCCTGATCTGAAAATCCGAACCTGACCCACTGTTTTCTCAGGATGATGTCTGTAGGTAAGTAAGTCTTTAGCTCGATAATCACCTTCATATAATGTTTTTTCATTAAATATAGGGACAAGATCAGCGTTCGAAAAGGTCATTAATGTATCTCTAACCCGCGTAACTTTATCAAAAAAAGGAGTTGTCTTACCGGTTAACATCATTTTATATGCCGGTTCGCCATCAAAAGCAGTCGGAATCAAAGATAAATTTGCTGATCCGGCTTTCTTCCAGATAAATCCCCATTGAAAGAAAACATCATATTCCAGACTTTCAGGCTTTATACTTTTAACAGGTGACGTTTGTTTTTCCGATGCAAAAGTATTCATCACAAGGAATACAAATAACAAAAGGGTATTGATAGACTTCATATACAGGCTGTTTATCGGGTTATATAAAAAAACGAGTCATCCAAGATAAAATCTCTTGCATGACTCGTTGATCTTGGTTTATAAATAACAATAAATGACAATCTTAAGTTTAACGTCTTAAGCCTTGATTCATTGTATTAGGTCTTGAAGAGTTGCTACCACCGTTAGGCATAATAAAATTATTCCCCGGATTATAGAAATCGTCTTCCTCTTCTTCTTTCGCATTCGGATCTTTTTCCGGCACTTTTTCTTTTGGCTTATTTTTGGTTATGGCCAAAGGTTTCTGTTGCTCCAATGGTAGTTCTGTAATATTCCAATCTTGTTCCACATCCCAGTTTGGACGAAGATTTATAGATTTTGAATAATAGTAAACCGGCTCGGGTTGACGTTTCAGGGCATAGTTACCTGTAGTCCAGACTCCATCGCCATTGAAATCAACAATCAGACGTGCATAATAAGTCCCTGGTTTTACATTAAAAAATTCGGCATTATTGTTAATGACCGGTTCTTTCCGAACAGGTTTATCCTGATCATTCAGCAATTCTACAAAAGCTTTAGCCGAATCCGGAAGATTCTGAATAGTAAAAAACAGTCCGGAGTATTCTTCAGCTTGTTTCACTTTAAATGGTTGTTCGGATTTATCATTCCATTTATCATACAAGCTAAAGATCTGAGCTGAATCGATATTGATTTTGTATTCTTTACCCGGCTCCCATTTTGCAGCCACTGTAAGTTTACGGGCTGAAACCGAATCACCTTCCAGCTCAAAAGGTATATCTTTCCAGATCGTATCAACCTTCTCTGTTACATGAAAGGCTTTCGGATCCAATTTAACAATAGGCTCATTAAACTCATAACTGGCTACACCCTTGATTTCAAAGTCTCTCCCGAATAATGGTTTCACCTGCAAAAGCTCAACCTTAACTTCTTCGGCTTCTTTATCTTTTTTCTTTTTCTTACTTTGAATCGTTCTGTCACGGAAAACCAATTGCAATGTATCTGTAAACATGGATAATTCTTTCAACGAATCTGTACGCAGATATTTTGCTTCAAAACGTAAAGTATCCATATTATAAATACTTGAATCCTTAATCCAGTAAGTCAATGTATCATTATGAAGCGATTTTTCCAAAATGGACCAATCCTGATCGTCAAAATTCAGGGGTTTCAGTTCCGGAAGCGAATCCATTGGAGCTGTAAAAAACAACTCTATTTTCCTTCGATCTTTACGTTCCTCTTTTTCCAGATAGAGATTCTTAAAGTTCTCATTAAACGAAAGGAGCAATAAGTCATCCGGTATAAACTTAATGGTATTCTGAACCATAACAGAATCAATCTCTCCGGTTTGATTAAAGATTGTATCATTTACAGTTGTCGGCTCCGACTCAGGACGCACGATTCGCTCTGTAAAAGCAATATCCTCATTTGGCATGTCGAACATATACGTACGGTTTAT
>JBOFKE010000074.1:0-1599 GCA_051657185.1 Bacteroidales bacterium
GGTGTTCGCAAAGAAACTCAAACGCTTCTTCATTCGAATAACATTCGTTTGTGCGCACATCCAGCGTAAATGTCAGTTGATCGGGAATAACATTATGCTGACTTCCGGCATTAATAACAGTCATTGTGACTTTAACAGGTCCCAGTATCTCTGATTCTTTCGGAAACTTAAGATCCTTTACACCCATTATTACCGGCAATGCTTCATAAATAGCATTTACACCCTCATTTCTGGCTGCATGTCCGGACTTCCCTCTTACAATTCCATCTACAACCATCAATCCTTTTTCAGCAATTGCCAGTTTCATCTGAGTCGGTTCGCCGACAATCCCTAAATCAACAGGAGGTAATAACGGTAATAAAGAAGCAATGCCCTCTTCTCCCGAAACCTCTTCTTCAGCCGTAGCAGAATAAATCAGATTATATGGCAATTCTTTCCCGTAATATTGATAAAAACAAGCAAGTTGAGAAACTACCGATGCTCCTGCATCATTTGCTCCCAGTCCCCAGATTGTTTCTCCATCTGTTTCTGCACCAAAAGGATCTTTAGTCCAGCTTGCCGAAGGTTTAACCGTATCAATATGTGAATTCAACAAGATTGTCTTCTTGTTCGGATCATACGGATTCGCAAATGCCCACAGGTTATTACCGGATCTGTTTACGCCGATTCCTAATGACTTTATTTTTGCTTCAACAAAGTCTGCAACATCCTTTTCATTTCTACTCAAAGAAGGGATACGTATCATCTCTTTTAGAAGATCAACCGCCCAATAATATAATTCATCTGTACACATCATCTTACTTCTTATTTAGAGTCATAAAATAAGTTCGTTCTTCTTTATCCATTTTCTCTATTGCATAGCGCAAAGTCGTACGGGCAATCTCTTTTTGATGTTTATGCAGGAAATCACGAAGCAGATTCATATCTTTCTTTCCGACTTCACGCAATACCCATCCGACAGCCTTATGCATCAGATCATGCGAATCCCCTATATGCAAACCGCACAGTCTGATTGCATCTTCCAAATCATGATTACGTACATAAGTCAGAGTAGAAACGACCGATATCCTCCGTTCCCACATATTTTCACTTTTTGCCAGTTCGTAAAGCAATTCCCGCTTACCCACAGGTAGATGAGGAGCAATAATTTTAGGCGCTGAGAGATCTACCAAATCCCAGTTATTAACATAGGGTGTATTATTCAGATAAAGCTCAAAAATAGCCTGCCTCTCTGCCGGATCTTTCGTTTTATACTTGAATATCAGTATTTCTAATGCACAAACACGACATTCGTGTTCGGGCGACTTAAATAGCAAATCAACCTCTGTTAACGGGATATGTTGAAAACTCTTGGCGATAGCCCGAGTCTGCGGAGCTGTTAAGCCCAGAAAAATATCTCCATATCCATATTCACCCTCTCCCGTCTTGAAAAAGCGTTGAAGAATAGCTTTCTTTTCCGGATTCAATTGCGATTGCATGTACTCTCTGATCTCTTTAGCTGTATGCATAGTAAATGGTTTAATCCATTAAATCTTTAATTTTTGAAGCCCATACTTCATAACCTTTCGGTGACAAATGCATTTGATCACGAACAAATAA
>JBOFKE010000075.1:0-24265 GCA_051657185.1 Bacteroidales bacterium
CCGTGAAAGTTCTTAAATAATCGAGTAAGTTAGACGTTTTACTGATTAACTACTAATTAAATCACAGAAAATGAATTTAGCCCAATTTTCGATAAAGAATCAAAAGATCATATACTTCTTCCTTGCTATATTATTAATCGGGGGAGTATTAGCTTTTGACAAGTTAGGAAAAAAAGAGGATTCGCCATTCGTTATTAAACAATGCGTTATCCTGACTCAATATCCGGGTGCGACACCTCAAGAGGTTGAGCAACTCATTACAGAGCCAATTGAGCGAGAGATCCAAAGTATGCGCCGTGTTTACAAGATCAAATCGGACTCATATTATGGAATGTCTAAAATTTCTTTGGAATTAATCCCATCTACCCCGTCTAATGAAATTCCACAAATGTGGGATGAATTACGTCGTAAAGTGCTTAATATCGAGCCTAAATTACCTCAGGGAGCTTCCTCAATCACTGTTTCAGATGATTATGGTGATGTGTTCGGAATATATTTTGGTCTATCGGGAGGTGATGGCTTTACAAATAGCGATATACGTTACTGGGCTGAAGAAATAAAGAAGGCTTTGGTTACAGTTGATGGTGTACAAAAAGTAGGACTTTTCGGCGATCAATATGAAGTTGTAAACGTATTTGTTTCTTCTTCTAAGTTAGCAAACATGGGCGTAAATCCTGATGTTATCGCAAGAACTATTAATGCACAAAATCAAATTGTCAGTACCGGGATGAAACAAGCCGGAGACTTGCAAATGAAGATTATTGCTGATGGCACATACAAAACATTAGATGATATTCGTGAGCAGTTGATACAATCTACTTCAGGTCAATTCATCCGTTTAGGTGATATTGCTGAAATAGAAATGGGCTACCTGGAACCACCTAAAAACTTAATGCGCGTTAATGGCACTAAAGCTGTCGCAATAGGTGTGTCTACTGACCCTGAAAGAGACGTTGTAAAAACCGGTGAGTTAGTGCGTGAACGCCTGGCTCTTTTAGCGCCTCAAATACCAGAAGGTATTAAAGTTGTTTCATTGTATCCGGAAGATATTATTGCGAAAGATGCTAACAATGGATTCATTATTAATCTTCTTGAATCACTTGTTATCGTAATCGTTATTATCATGATGGTAATGGGACTTCGTGCAGGTATTCTGATCGGTAGTTCGCTTATATTCTGTATCAGTGGTACATTGTTGATCATGCAATTCATGGGTGTTGGTTTGAACCGTACATCTCTTGCCGGATTCATTATTGCGATGGGGATGCTCGTGGATAACGCCATTGTTGTAACAGACAATGCTCAGATTGCTATGAAGCGGGGTGTTGATAAAACGAAAGCTTTAATTGATGGTGCTACGATTCCTCAATGGGGATTATTGGGAGCAACCTTAATCGCTGTATTCTCGTTCTTGCCGCTTTACCTTGCACCTTCAGCTGTAGCAGAAATTGTAAAACCTCTATTTATTGTATTAGCGATTTCGCTATTGTTAAGCTGGGTGCTTGCACTGTCTCAGACTACAACATTCGGTAATTTTATCTTGAAAAAAGATGACAAAAACACCGGAGATCCTTATGGCTCGAAATTCTATCAAAAATTCGAAGCTCTGCTACGCACATTAATCAAAAGACGCTGGTTAACAGTATGTTCGATGATAGGCGCTTTATTCCTGGCTTTATTTGTTATGGGAATTATGCCTCAGAACTTTTTCCCGAATATGGATAAACCTTATTTCCGTTCAGATATGTTTTGGCCTGAAGGATATAATATCCGTGCTGTAGAAACAGATATGAAGAAAATAGAAGCTGATATCATGAGTAAACCTCATGTGAAAAATGTTTCTATCACAATGGGAGGTAGTCCGCTACGTTACTATCTTGCAAGTTCATCTATGGGGCCTGCTGATAATTTTGCGAATATCCTGATCGAATTGGATGATTCAAAATTGACAGTACAATACGAAGAAGAATTTGAAAAATATATTCGCGAGACATATCCGAATATCCTTGTTCGTTCGTCATTATTCAAACTGTCACCTCTACCAGAAAGTACTATTGAAATCGGTTTTACCGGACAAAGTGTCGATACTCTGGAGATGTTGACAAACAAAGTAATGACAATCATGCGTGAGATGCCTGAATTTACGAATGTTCGTAACAGCTGGCATAATAAAGCAGGTGCATGGATACCGACTTATTCTCAGGAAAAAGGTCAACGTTTAGGTGTGACACGCCAATCTATGGCCCAATCCGTAAAAATTGCTACTGATGGCTTGTCTATTGGAGAATTCCGTCAAAGAGACAGATTCATGCCAATTTTAATTAAAGACAAGGAAGTATCAGATCTTTCTTTAAATAATCTGCGTACATTCCCTGTTTTCACGAATCAAGGTCAAACGACTCCACTTGAACAGGTAACTGTTGATACTGAATTCGAATTCAAGTACTGGATGATTCGCCGTTATAACCGTGATCGTTTAATGATGGCTCAATGTGATCCAAAACGCGGCGAAAACGCAATCGCAGGTCAACAAGCTTTATGGGATCGTGTTCAAGAAGAAATCAATGTCCCTGAAGGTTATACAATGAAATATTACGGAGAAAAAGAGAGTCAGGATGAATCGAATGAGGCTTTAGCTAAAAACATGCCTTTAACTGCTATTCTGATTTTCATTACACTCCTATTATTATTCAGAACATATCGTAAGCCAATAGTCATATTACTTATGCTTCCGTTGATCTTCATCGGTGTTGTGTTTGGACTGGTTGTTATGGGCAAAAGTTTAGACTTCTTTGCTACATTGGGTCTACTTGGATTAGTGGGTATGAATATTAAAAACGCGATTGTACTCGTTGATCAGATTGGTATCGAGACCGATTCCGGACTTGCACCGCTTGAAGCAGTTGTTGCAGCAACAAAATCAAGAATTGTACCGGTTATTATGGCTTCAGGTACGACCATTCTTGGTATGACTCCGCTTCTATTCGATGCGATGTTCGGTGGTATGGCAGCAACAATCATGGGTGGTTTGCTAATTGCGTCTGTATTAACGCTATTTATTCTGCCGGTAGCATACTGTATTATTTTGCGTATTAAATAATAACTGGATTCGGAGGATTTTTCCTCCGAATCTATTCTAAACATTGGATCTATGAAATTCAAATATATTATTCCTGCAGCTCTTTTATTTGCTTCATGGGGAGTACAAGCTCAGAGCGAACTTTCACTTGACAATTACAGAGAGCTTGTTTTGAACTACAACCAGGATATCAAAAAGGCACAGGAACAAGTTATAGCCACAGATGCCAAACGTAAAAGTATTCGCACGGGCTTCTTACCTGCGATTGACTTTCAGGGAGATTATTTCTATAACCTTAGAGAAGCTGAAAAAGGTGGACGCTCCCCTCATGTTTATCAGGCTGGTGTAACACTTAGCCAGAGTTTATGGGATGGAGGTTATACCTGGGCTTCAAATAAAAGTGGTAAAATACAGAAAGAAATATCTATTCTTGCGGAAGATCAAACCGTAAATAATATCTTATATCAGGCTGACCTGGTTTACTGGACTGCGGCGGCTAATAAAGATATGTACCAGACAATGGTTCAGTATCATAGCATCGTAAAAAGCTTATTTGATGTTATCAGTAAGCGTTTTGAAGATGGTCTGATTGCACGCACAGATCTTTTAATGGTACAAACCCGTTTAAAAGAAGCTGAAGTAGCTTTGACAAATGCGAAAAAATCATATATGATTGCCAACCAGGGATTAAATGTACTAATGGGTATTGAGCCGAATGCAGACAATTCTGCTTCTGAATCTATTAATACACAAATACCAATTCCTGCATTCGTAACTGTTGATGAAGCTTTAGATAACAGACCTGAATTTGCAATTGCTGAGAAACAAATAGAACTGGCTAAGCAAAATAAAAACGTAGCTCAGTCTAAAACAAATCCAAAGCTTTATGTCGGAGCTAAAGCCGGATATGGAAATCAAAATGTTTTTATGTACAAGACATGGCAAAACGGACTCTTTGCCGGTGTACAAATTCCGATTTTCCATGGAGGCGACAGATTTTATTCAACTAAAGCCGCTAAAGCAAATATTGTTATTCAACAATTGAATCTTCAGCAGACTGCTGATCAAATCTCTTTAGAGTTGAGGAATGCTATTACAAGCGTTGAGGAATCTGGCGAAGCTATTCGTATTTCTATGGAGTCTTTGAACATCGCAAAACAAAGTTTGGATATCAATACTTTCAGCTACAATGAAGGTCGATTGACTATTCTGGATGTTTTACAATCTCAGTTATCATGGATTCAGGCTAGCAGCAATCTGATACAGGCTAATTTAGCTCATAAAGTTGCTATTGCTGATTACAAAAAAGTAATTGGGGAATAAGATAAATAAAAAGAAAGCTGTTTGAACGACTCAAACAGCTTTCTTTTTTATCTATCAGCTTTGCTTCTCAAATAAGCATACATTCCGCTATAATACGGAATTTCGACATGATGCTCCTCTGCTTTCTTTATTATATACCCTGTCAATGCCTCTAATTCCGTTTTTCGCTTACCCGCAAAATCACGTTGCATAGATGTTGTCGTATCCTTCGCAAACTTTTGAATACTCAGCAGGTGTCTTTCAAATAAGGCTTCTGGAAGCGAAACACCACATGCATAAGCGACACGTCTGAATTCTTTAAACAAATCATTTAATAACTCCTGATAGATCTTGTTTTCGGCAATCATCCCATAAGTTATATCCAGATAAGAAGTCAAAGTAGCTACAGGAGATATAAAAGAAAATTTCTCCCATACGGAAAAATCGATCTCTGTGCTCAGGATTGAGTCGATTCCTGCATCAACCAGAATATTTTGCAAACGCAGCATCTCAAAAGTAACCGCCTTTTGTCCCCATATAAATCGGGCTATCCTGCCGGTTTCAACAATCACGCCGGGAGATTCCACATAAGATACGATATAAGCACATCCTTTCATTACGCCATGTTTAACTTGTTTTTCAAGAATATCATGCACTTCCAATCCATTCAGAAAAGGAATAAGAATAGTTGAATCCTTAATCACAGGTTTTATTTGCATAAGTAACTGGTCGAGATCATAGGATTTCGTACATATAAAAATATAATCCATTTTAGGCAATTGAGAAACATCATCCGTTGCTAACTTCGGATAACTTTGAATCTCATAATCTTTAGCTTTCAGCAAAATGCCATTCTTCTCTATTCTTTCTAAATTTTCACCTCTTGCTAAAAAATAGGTAGCTATTTCTTTATGTCCTAATGTAGAGTAGTATGCCAGTTTCGAACCTAAATATCCGCCTACACCTCCTAATCCACAAATTAAAATTTTAATTGCATCATTCATATTATTATAAATTAAAAAATGAATACCCGAAATCAATAAGCACGCTATAAAAGGCTATTTTTAATCCTTATTTTATACTAAAATCAGAACAAAATCGTATGTTTGCATATTAATAGAAAGACTAATCAACAGCCCTGGCTGTTAATATGAACAAACATAATAGACAAATAGATTATGAACTATTTCAAACAGAACTCATTTTTACCACCGGTAACAAGAAATATTATTATAATTAATTTTCTTGTTTGGCTGGCTTCTATAACACTGCCATCTATCTTTCTTAAGCAATTTGATATTCATTTTGACCCTTACAACTGGCTTGGACTGCATTATTTCCAGGCAAAAGATTTTAATGCAGCACAGCTGTTTACCTATATGTTTATGCATGATCCTAATGGGATCGGACATGTTTTCTTTAATATGTTCTCAGTCTTTATGTTTGGTCGTGCATTAGAGCAATTCTGGGGTGGTAAAAAATTTCTGTTTTATTATATCACTACAGGAATCGGAGCTGCTATCATTCAACAAATCGTTTGGTATTTCATTATATCAAATTATATTTCTCATATGCCCTATATCCCGGATATGGCGGTTTTCACAAATGAATTATTAACTGTGGGAGCTTCCGGAGCAGTTTTCGGCATTTTGCTGGCATTTGGTATGCTATTCCCCAATATCCCATTGTACATCATGTTCATACCGATCCCTATCAAGGCTAAATACTTCGTTATCTTTTACGGAATTCTTGAGCTTTCAATGGGTGTCGGCAACCTGACAGGTATTAAAGGCGATAATATTGCGCATTTTGCGCATCTCGGAGGGATGTTATTTGGCTATTTATTAATTCTATACTGGAAGAAAAAAGGAAACAACAACGATGGAACATTTTATTTCTAATTTGAAAAGACAATTTAAGCAAGGTGGTATTTTGATTCAACTGATTTATATAAATGTATTTATATTTCTGATTGCATCAATATTTAAAGTTACAGGGAGTTTATTGGGTTTCGGCACTGAGGTTAACAGCATATTGCAATATTTCTATTTACCTTCTGATTTGCACACCTTCATACTCAGACCATGGACTTTAATCACTTATATGTTTTTCCATCAGGATATACTTCATATTTTGTTTAATATGCTATGGTTATACTGGTTTGGAACGATATTTAAGTCTCATTTTAACCCAAGAACCTTAGGAGGACTTTACTTTCTGGGTGGTATTTTTGGGGGAATCATCTTTTTACTTTCATATAATGTGTTTCCTTATTTTGAAAATGCCAGATTGTATAGCACACTCATCGGAGCTTCTGCTTCTGTTTTAGCTATTGTAGTTGCAACTGCATTTCGACTACCGGATATGAACCTACAGTTCTTCCTTTTAGGCACAGTTAAACTAAAGTGGGTTGCGCTCGCTATTGTTTTACTGGATGTTATCAGTATTACATCTACAAACGCAGGCGGACATATCGCTCATTTGGGTGGTGCATTAGCGGGTTATATTTTCTCATTAAACTGGAGATCCGGCAAAGACATTACCAGCTATATTAATCGTATCATTGACCAGATAGTTAATTTATTCAAGCCTTCACATAAGCTTAAGGTGAAAGTTAACCGGACATCTCCTTTCAACACTGATCAGGAATACAGAGATCAGCGCAAAAGAAAGCAAGAAGAACTTAATTCGATTCTTGAGAAAATAAAAAAATCAGGCTACCATAGTCTGAGTGATTCTGAAAAAAGAACTCTGTTTAATGCCAGTAAAAAAAGTTGAGCATTTTCCCATGAATAAAAACAAAAAAGGAAATCGCTTTTTCAGAGGAATTTCAATCATATTCCACTCAACACTGCTAACGATCAATTTAGCAATTGCGCTATTAATGATCGGAGCAGCGTTTAGTGATCGGGTTCCCCCTGATAAAATCCCATATATCTCATATTTGGGTATGACCTTCCCATTTCTGGCGGTCGGCACACTCCTGTTCTTAACCTACTGGTTATTAAAACGCAAGTGGTATAGTTCGCTGATTTCAATCACATCGCTTCTTGTTTCGGCAACAGCTCTTTTTACTTATTTCCCTATAAATTACAGTTCGCAGATCCCTCCTCCGGAGAGCTTCAAACTTTTATCATATAACATCCGCCAGTTTAACTTTGGCGAAAGAGACAATAATAAAAAGAATCCTACACTGGAATACATTGCAGAACAGAATGCAGACATCATCTGTCTTCAGGAATTTGGCTACTCAGACAATAATGCCATGCTGCGTTTTGAAGAAATACGGAAACGATTAAAGAAATATCCGTATTATCATATTTATAAAATAACCGATAACCATTGGCACAAGTATGGTCTGGCTTGTTTTTCTAAATATCCTATTTCAGATATAAAACCTTATCGGTTTCGCAAAGACGGAGCTAATGCCGCTGTTGCCTATACACTAAAAATAAAGGGCAAGAAGGTCAGATTGTTTAATTGCCATTTAGAGTCAAACCGCTTCACATCTGAAGACCGGGAATTCTACAAAGGACTGATCGAGAAGTTCAGCACCGAAAAGCTAAATGATTTTAATACGAAGATTGTAAAGAAAATGGATCGCGCTTTTCAGGAACGTGCTAAACAAGTCAATATGCTTCGTAAGGATATTGACAACTGTAATCTGGATCTGATTATATGCGGCGATTTTAATGACACTCCGATTTCTTATGCTTATCGTAAAATGCGCGGAAAATCACTATCTGATGCATTTGTGAAGACAGGCAATGGGTTGGGAATTACCTATTTTGAAAACCATTTCTATTTCCGTATTGACCATATTTTATATTCGGATTCACTAAAAGCTTACGACTGTAAAGTCGGAAAGGTAAAACATTCTGATCACTATCCGATCAGTTGTTATTTTAGTTTCAAATAATCAGGATCTAACACCATAAACTAAACACAAAAGATTATGAGAAATTTATTAATTGGTATTGCAACAACGTGCATTATGACGACAGCTTGTACAGAAAAGAAGACAGATCAAAATCCGTTTTTCACACAATGGAATACGCCCTATGGGATACCCCCTTTTGAGTTGATTCAAATCGAAGATTACATGCCGGCTTTCGAAGCCGGTATAAAGCAACATGCAAGTGAAATTGATTCGATTGCCAACCAGGAAGCTACACCAACATTTCAGAATACAATTGAGCCTCTGGAGTATTCCGGCAAACTGCTGAGCAAGGTTTCAAATGTATTTTTCAATATTACTTCTGCCGAAACGAATGATTCTCTTCAATCTTTGGCCAGAGACATTATGCCTGCTCTTTCAGAGCATGACGACAATATGTATTTAAATGACAAACTCTTCCAACGGGTAAAAACAATATATGAGAATCAGGATACAGAAAATCTTACGCCCGAGCAAAAAAGAGTATTAGCTAATTACTATAAACACTTTGTTCGCTCCGGAGCGCTCCTTACTGATGCACAAAAAGAAGAGATGAAAGAGATCAACAAAGAACTTTCTGTTCTGACCCTGCAATTTGAGGAAAATGTATTAGCTGAAAAAAATAGCTTCGCCTTAGTTATAGACAAAGAGGAAGATCTTGCCGGATTGCCGGCAGACCTAATTTCAGCTGCCGCAGAAGATGCAAAAAGCCGTAATTTGGAAGGTAAATGGGTGATTACACTTCAAAATCCGAGCTGGATACCTTTCCTTCAGTACTCGGATAAAAGAAATCTGCGTGAAACGGTTTACAATGCCTATATAAACCGTGCAAACAATGGCAATAAATTTGACAATAATGCGGTTATCAACAAAATAACAAATCTGCGCATACGCAAAGCTAACCTGCTTGGATACCCTACATACGCTGACTTTGTGCTTGACGACACAATGGCTAAGACACCTGCCAATGTAATGGCATTACTTAACAAGCTATGGAGTAAAGCTGTTCCTAAAGCAAAAGAAGAGGTTGTTGAAATGCAAATGATTGCCGACAGTGAAGGTGCCGATATTAAAATTCAGCCCTGGGATTGGTGGTATTATGCCGAAAAGGTACGCAAAGCGAAATATGACTTGAATGAAGAAGAAATTAAACCTTATTTTCAGGTAGAAAACGTCCGCGACGGAGCATTTATGGTAGCAAATAAGTTATGGGGAATCACATTTGAAGAAATAACTGATGCTCCGGTCTATAACAATGAAGTTAAAGCATTCAAAGTAAATGATTCTAACGGCGAGTTACTATCTATTCTATTGGTTGACTACTTCCCTCGTGCAGGCAAACAAGGTGGTGCATGGATGAGTAATTACCGCGAACAATACAAGGAAAATGGTAAGAATATACGTCCTATCGTGGTCAATGTGGGTAACTTCACCAGACCAACGGGAGATAAACCTTCATTATTAACACTCGATGAGGTAGAAACTTTATTCCACGAATTCGGACATGCGCTGCATGGTATGCTGGCTAACTCAACCTATCCATCTGTGTCAGGGACGAATGTATCTCGTGATTTTGTTGAATTACCTTCACAAATCATGGAACATTGGGCTACTCACCCCGAAGTATTAAAAATGTATGCTAAGCATTATGCAACCGGAGATACGATTCCGGGTGTTTTGATTGAAAAGATCAACAAAGCAGCAACCTTCAATCAAGGATTCACAACGACAGAGCTCGTAGCAGCTGCTATCTTAGATATGAAATGGCATACAATCGGTCAAACTCAGACCATTGATCCTCAGGCTTTCGAAAGTCAGACAATTAAAGAGATTGGTTTGATTCCTGAAATTGCACCGAGATACAGAAGCACATATTTCAATCACATATTCAGTGGCGGATATTCCGCAGGATATTATAGCTATTTATGGGCTGAAGTTTTAGACGCCGACGCATTTGATGCTTTTGCAGAAAAAGGAATTTTTAATCAGGAAGTTGCAAAAGCCTATCGCGAAAACATCCTTGAAAAGGGAGATAGTGAAGAGCCTATGACGTTATATCTGAAATTCAGAGGAGCAGAACCAAATCCGGATGCATTATTACGAAATAGAGGTTTAAATTAATCAAACAGATTAATTTAAAGTCTTTGGGAGAGGAGAAAATGAAACTAAGCTCAATAAAAGTGAGAAAAGTATCATTTTCTCCTCTTTATATTGCCGGACTGTTCATAAAAAGGCAGGATTTTGTTAGTAATAAATTGAAAAAAAGGATATATTTGCGGACTATTAGAAAAATATCAATTAATTAACAATAAGAATAAAAGTACATCAAAATGCAAAACAAAGGATTTGTTAGGGTTTTTGCAGTGCTCCTTACTCTGGTATGTATTTTCTACTTATCGTTTACGTTCGTAGCCAATAAGTACATGAATGATGCAGAGGAAACTGCAGGAGGAGACCGAGTGAAGCTAAGCTACATCTTAGATTCGCTTTCAACGGAAAAGGTATGGGGGCCCTATACTTTCAAAGAAGTCCGTGAAATGGAGATTAACCTTGGTTTGGACCTTAAAGGGGGTATGAATGTTATCTTAGAACTAAATGTAGGTGACGTTTTAAAATCGCTTTCTGGTAACAACAAAGACGAAAACTTCAACAAAGCTATTGCTGCTGCAAACATTAGAAATGCAAAAGGTGAAAAAGATTATATGAATCTTTTCGCTGATGAGTATCAAAAGGTTAGCCCGAATGGTAACCTGGCAGCTATTTTCGGAACATTTGAATTAAAAGATAAAATCAATGCTAATTCAACCAATCAGGAAGTTCTGAGCGTTCTTCGTGAGGAGTTGGAAAGTGCAATCAGCAATTCATTCAACGTTCTTCGTACACGTATTGACCGTTTCGGGGTAGTTGCTCCAAACATTCAACGTATGGAACAAGCTGGTCGTATTTCTGTTGAATTACCAGGTATCAAAGAACCGGAACGTGTTCGTAAACTTCTTCAAGGGAGCGCGAATCTTGAGTTCTGGGAAACATTGGAAAGTGCTGAAGTTTTACCTGCTCTTCAAATGGCTAACAACATGTTGGTATCTACTGAGGTTGCAACAGACACGGCTACTGTAGCTGAGGTTAAAAAAGAAGAAGTAGCTCTTTCTGCTGCTGACTCTATCCTGAATAAAGTTGCTTCTCAAAACGAAGATCAAGCTAAACTGACTGCTGATAATGCTGAGTACGAAAAAAGAAATCCTCTTTTCTCTAAACTTCAACCTTCAGTAATGCAAAATGGCGCTCCGGCTCCGGGCCCGATAGTTGGTTATGCTCACTACAGAGATACTGCGGCTATTAATCAAATGCTAAACACAAAAGCAGTTAAAGACTTACTACCTCGCGGTGCTAAACTTAACTGGAGTGTAAAAGCAGTAGATGAAAAAGGTCAATTCTTCCAATTGATTGCTCTTAAAGCATCAAACAGAAGCGGCGAACCTGCTTTAGGCGGAAACGTAATCACAGATGCTAAAGCTGACTTTGCTCAGAACGGTAACGGACAAGAAGTTTCTATGTCTATGAATCAGGAAGGTGCAAAACAGTGGGCTCGTATCACTCGTGAGAACAAAGGTAAATCTATCGCGATTGTTCTTGACAACTATGTTTATTCATTCCCTCGCGTAAGCGATGAGATTCCGAATGGTAGATCTTCTATCAGTGGTAATTTCACTCCGGAAGAAGCGAAAGACTTAGCAAACGTACTTAAGTCAGGTAAAATGCCTGCTACAGTTAAAATCATTCAGGAAGAAGTTGTTGGTCCTTCATTAGGACACGAAGCTATCAGTGCAGGTGCTATTTCTTTCGTGATTGCGCTTATCCTGTTAATGGTATATATGATGGCTGTTTATGGCATCGTTCCGGGTATCATTGCTAACTTAGGACTTGTGTTCAACATGTTCTTTACAATGGGTATCCTTGCTTCATTCCATGCAGTTCTTACACTTTCGGGTATTGCCGGTCTGGTTCTTTCGTTAGGTGTTGCTGTAGATGCTAACGTATTGATTTACGAACGTGCGAAAGAAGAATTACGTAACGGTAAAAACCTGAAGAAAGCTGTTGAAGATGGTTATAACAATGCATTCTCAGCGATCTTTGATGCCAACTTAACATCAATCATTACTGCGATTATCCTGTTTATGTTCGGTACAGGTCCTATCAAAGGATTTGCTACAACATTGATTATCGGTTTGGTTGTTTCATTCTTCACATCAGTATTCTTAACTCGTTTGGTTTACGAAAAAGGTCTTGCTAAAGGATGGTTCAAAAACCTTACATTTACAACGACTTTGAGCAAAAACATGCTTGTTAGCCCTAAAATTGACTGGGTAGGTCTTCGTAAAAAAGGATATATCGTATCAATTATTGTGATCGGTGGATTACTTGTTTCGTTCTTCGTAAGAGGTTTGAACTACGGTATCGACTTCACAGGGGGTAGAAACTACATCGTTCGTTTTGAAAATCCTGTAAATACACAAGATGTTCAAAAAGATTTAGCTCCTGAATTTGATGGTGCATCATTGAGTGTCATTACAATCGGAGATAACAATCAGGTACGTATTACTACGAACTACAAAATTGCAGATGAGTCGCCATTAGTTGACGATGAAATCACAGAGAAACTTTACAAAGGTTTGAAACCGTTGCTAGGAGAAACTACATTAGACGGATTTACTCAGAACAACATTATGAGTATCCAGAAGGTAGGTCCTGCAATTGCTAAAGATATTACAACCGGTGCTATTTGGGCTGTTGTATTCTCTATGATCGGTATGGGTCTTTATATCTTAATCCGATTCCGTGACATTTCATTCTCAGCAGGTACAATCGCATCGGCATTCCACGATACAATAATCATTATCGGTGTTTACTCATTGTTCCATGGCTGGTTACCTTTCTCTATGGAGATTGACCAATCATTTATCGCTGCCGTACTTACAGTTATCGGTTATTCGGTAAATGACACCGTGGTTATCTTTGACCGTATTCGTGAGATTATCGGATTACATCCGAAAATGGATCGTAAAACATTGATCAACGATGCATTGAACACTACATTGGCACGTACGATCAGTACTTCTTTAAGTACATTTATCGTATTGACTTGTATGTTTATTCTTGGTGGAGACATTATCCGAAGCTTCTGTTTCGCATTAATGGTTGGTATCGTTACCGGTACATACTCTACTTTATTCATAGCAGTTCCGATTGCTTATGAAATCCAAAACAAAAAAAGTAAAGATCAGGAATAATCATTTTCCAAAAATGATTCATTTATAACAGAGCAGGAAGGCCATTCAGGTCTTCCTGCTTTTTTTTTGTATCAAAGTCTTATCCTAACAGCAGAATCCCTTTAACAAAGCATATCTTAAGAAGAAAATAACATCCTGATAATTAATCCCATTTCGAATTTTAATAATTACTAATCCCCGACTTTTCGATAAACTTACTTACATTATCTTCTGTTTTAAATCCGAAATTAATAACAAACCCTAGACTTTAACTAGTAATTTAAATCGTATGAAAAAAGTAACTATCATGCTGTCAGCATGTCTATTCGCTGGAATGTTTATCTTCAGCAGCTGCCACTCTAAAAAGGACTTAGTTGTCGTTACAGAAGAAGCTCAGGTGCCGGTAGTTAGTGAACAGGTCGGAGTTGTACCTGTTACTGTAGAAGTATCAAAAAATACAGGTAAGCAAATGCAGGTTCAGGAAAAAGAACTGGTAAAAGCTTTAGCTATATTCGATGCCGAAGAATTCGATGGTGATACAATTATTACTGTTGATCTTGTACCCGATTTGAAAAATGATAAACTGCAAGCTATTAAACTTGGTCTTAACGACTCTGTATTATTCAAAGTAAATTCAGCTCAGTTGAGTTCTAAAGCT
Organism: Bacteroidales bacterium; assembly: GCA_051657185.1. GTDB lineage: Bacteria > Bacteroidota > Bacteroidia > Bacteroidales > UBA7332 > UBA7332. The sequence continues at coordinate 14,244 of JBOFKE010000075.1, forward strand.
GATTCTGTATTATCTATTGTTGCTGCCAACATGGTAAACTTTCCCGAAACAGATGCTACAATCATAGGTTATACAAGCCATACAGGTCCTCAGGCTTTCAATCAGGAGCTATCGGTTAAACGTGCTCAATCAGTAATGAAATATTTAGCAACTAAAGGCGTAAATGCATCACGCATGGAAGCTATAGGAAAAGGATGGAATGATCCTGTTGCAAGCAATAAAACATTAGTTAGCCGTTCATTGAACAGACGCGTAGAAATCTACATTACCGTTGGACAACAAATGATTCAAAAAGCAGCTAAGAAATAAATTAGTATATAAATAAATACAATACACAAAGAGGCTGTCTAACAACGTTTGTATGTTACAGTATGAACTTATTATCTGTAAGTGATTGTTTTGTATTTCGTTTCAAAGCAGTACGACGGCATAAAATATCTATCAATGGTTTATAGTGATCATTGTAGTAGGGATGGGCTTTATGCCCATCCAGGATTCTAAATCGCACGGCAATCGAATTTAATGAACGAAAACAATGCGTTATGCGGGTCATATAACTTGTGTAATCAATTGACTATTTGATGGTTTCGAGACACGGACAGGCACAAGGCCTGTCCCTACATAAAAGCGAACAATTTCTAAAAAAGTTCCATTTTAGACCGATTAATTCAGGTCTATAATGGAACTTTTATTTATGTCGTTATAAGCTGTCACTTCGACTAACTTGATCTTGACTTGTTAGACAGCCTCTTTGCTATGTATTCTGAACCCGAATAATTTTAAAAGCCCTTACATCTGAAAATATATACAGTATAACTCTGACACTCAACCCAAATGCATCCCTGAAAATGAATTATTTGCTTCATATATATGTAACAATATCCTAACATCCTGTAATTATTTTTGCTCCGCATTTAATTATCACTTTATATTTAATCTAACTTCGATTTTATGACAAAACAAATGCGTGCTATCTTAACGGTTATATTGATATTCATAACCGCTAGTCTAATGAATGCTCAGGTAACAACCGCTTCTATGAGTGGCGTTGTCACAAGCCCGGACAATGAGCAAATTATCGGAGCGACCGTTCAGGCAACTCACGAGCCATCGGGAACACATTATGGAGCAATTACGAACATGGACGGACGCTTCTCCATACAAGGTATGCGAACAGGCGGCCCCTACAAAGTAGAAATCTCTTACATCGGTTATCAGACTATTATTTACAAAGACATCTATCTCCAATTGGGAGAGGTTTATCAGTTAAATGTGCAAATGAAAGAATCATCTGAAGCATTAGGTGAGGTCCTGATCACAGGGAACAGATCCAAATTCAGTAATGAAAAAACAGGGGCGACAACTAATATCTCCTCCAATCAGATTACTCAGATCCCGACGATCAACAGAAGCATATCGGATATCGCCAGACTGTCACCCTATGCCTCGGGGATGAGTTTTGCAGGTGGAGACGGCCGATCGACAAATTTCACAATCGACGGAGCAAACTTCAATAATAACTTTGGGCTGTCTTCTTCATTGCCTGGAGGAGGGAATCCTATTTCGATGGATGCGATTGAGGAAGTCCAGGTCGTTATTGCACCTTTCGATGTCAGACAGACTAATTTCATCGGAGGCGGAATCAATGCGGTGACAAAATCCGGAACAAATACATTCCGCGGTACAGCTTACACGTATCAGTTTAACGAACAAATGCGAGGAAACAAGATCGACGGAAAAGGGCTGGGAACACGAGCTGTTGATGCCAAACATATCTACGGAGCTACGCTCGGCGGACCTATCGTGAAGAACAAATTATTCTTTTTCGCCAATGTCGAATACCAGAAAGTCCCTTCGACTTTAGTTAACTGGAGAGCATCCGAAGATGGTATTGGTAATGCCGATAACTATATTTCGGCATGTAAAATCTCAGATATGCAGAAAGTATCGGATTTCGTTCGCGAGAAATATGGTTACAACACCGGATCATTCACAAACTTTCCGGCCGATGAAACGAACTGGAAGATATTAGGGCGTATAGACTGGAACATCAGCGATCAACATAAGTTAGCCGTTCGCTACAACCATACAAAAAATTCGGCATGGAATCCGACAAATGGAAATTCCTCCGATACAGGTTACAGACTAAACGGAATGGATAGATTCTCCCGGTATTCAATGGCTTTCGCAAATTCATGCTACTCGATGGATAATACCGTAAGCTCCGTTTCTGCCGACCTCAACAGTAGATTTAACAACAAAATATTCAACCAATTTCTTGTAACCTATACCAATATTCAGGATAAACGAGGAACAGACTCCTCGCCTTTCCCGTTCATCGATATTATGGGTGGTTTTGATGCAGACGGTAAACAAATTCTACAGCCTTACATGTCTCTGGGATATGAATTATTTACTTATAACAATGCCGTAAATAATAATATATTCAACATAGTCGATAATTTCACGTATTATCTTGGCGATCACAAACTGACTGCCGGAGTAAGCTTCGAGCATCAGATGGCAAATAATGCCTATATGCGTAACGGTACGGGATATTACCGCTACAGCAGTTTAGATGACTTTTTAAAAGGTGCAGCGCCTGAAGCTTTTGCGCTTACCTATGGATATAACGGAAATACGAAACCAAACGCACAGGTTGCATACAACCAAATCGGGGCGTACCTGCAAGACGAGTGGAGTGCTTCAAACAATCTGAAGTTTACATTCGGTATTCGCTTCGATAATATGGCTTTCGACAAAAGCGATATTATGAGAAACAATGCGATATATGACTATGACTTCGGTGGACGCAGAATTGATACGGGTGAATGGCCGGGATCCAAACTGCAAATATCGCCTCGTGTCGGCTTTCAATGGGATGTATTCAACAATCAGACATTAAAGGTACGTGGGGGTAGCGGTCTGTTTGGCGGACGTTTACCTTTGGTGTTCTTCACCAATATGCCTACAAACTCGGGAATGATTCAGAACTCCGTTACCAACATTAATACGAAATATAAGAATGACGGTACGATTGACAGCCGCGATCCTCGCTTAGATCTATTGGCGGGCGGTCTTTTAACCGATGTGAATCAAATGATCCAGGTGTTGGGATTGCCGACTACTATTTCTCCCGAACAAGGAGTTGCACCAAGCACAATTGCCGGTGTCGATCCTAAGTTTCGTATGCCCCAGGTTTGGAAAAGCTCTATAGCCGTCGATTATATTGTACCTGCATCATTCCCTTTCTCGATTACAGGTGAGTTCATGTACACAAAGAACATGAATGCTGTCATGCTTGAAAACTATAATATCAAGTCAAATACAGGATGGGAAAGATTTGAAGGTGCAGACGACCGCTTAATCTATCCGAAAGATTATACGTATTACAGCAAAGTATCCAATGCATGCGTTCTGACAAATACTTCAAAAGGATATGGCTGGACAGGTAATATCACTATGAATGCAGAACCTGTGAGAAATTTATTGATGATGCTGGCTTACACTCATACCGAATCGAAAGAAGTATCCGGTATGCCGGGATCAAATGCATCATCGGCATGGAGTGGATTATATACAATCAACGGACCTAATTTTGCAGATGTTCAAAGATCTCAGTATGTAGTTCCGGATCGTATTATTGCATCTGCAAATTACCGTATTCCTTATGCAAATGATCACATGGCTACCAACTTCAGTCTTTTTTATACCGGATATTCTCCGTACGGCAATACGTACAGTTACATGAATGACATGAATGGAGACGGTATTCAGAATGATCTCATATATATTCCGAAAGACGAAACCGAAATCAAGTTCAAAAATGCAGCTGACGCAGCTGACTTCTGGGCATTCGTCAATCAGGACTCTTATTTAAAAAACAACAAAGGAAAATATGCTAAAGCGTATGCTGCCCGTGCTCCATGGGTGCATCGTTTTGATTTACGAATTGCACAGGACTTTAAAGTAAAGGCAGGCAAAACAACAAACGTTTTACAAGTCAGTCTTGACTTTATGAACATCGGTAACTTATTGAACTCGAAATGGGGAGTTACCAAAACAAATTCGATTTCAAATAACGGTCGTATTCTCAAATATGATTCAATGGATGAAAAGAATCAGCCTGTATTCTCGTTGTATCGTGACAAGGAAGGTAATGCTCCTTCTAAAACTTATACGTATAACAGGAATTACAATGAATGTTGGAAATTTCAGGTTGGAGTCCGTTATTTATTCAATTAATTATCGAAATTAAATCCTAAAACGCCAAAACAGGACAGGTGCCTCTTTCATAGGGGATCCTGTCCTGTATTTCTTAGTTCTTAACCGGATAATCCCGTCAAGGAGCCATGAATTGACATCAGCTAAAGGCACTTAAAATAACATATAAGGGTTACGACAAAATATTTAGCTCAATACTAATTATAATCTCCTTACAACTAATATTTTACAAAGCCAAAACAAATATTTTGCAGCCTGTATTTATTTGTTAAACGTAGGTCGCACAAAAATGCGGTGTACAGCGCAATTTTGTGCGACCTACTTCGCAATTTTGCGCGGTGTACACCGCACAATTTATTTATAGGATGAAAAGAATTAATCTCGCCGGTAAAAATATTAATTACAGTCGCATGTAAATTATTCATGCTCATAAAAAAAGGTTACTCTGCGGATGTGTATCCGGAGTAACCTTTTTAGCAATTACAGTAATTATAACCAATTATAATGAAGCATTAGAACAAATTCGGAATTGGATTATCTTTTATTCAGTAACTTCTTTTCCTTCTTTATCTAACACGACTACTTTCTGTGTTTCAGTACCTTTTTCCTGAAGCGTTACACGTGTTAGTTCTTTTGTTTTATCAAACTCAAGTTTTTTTACATCATAAGCGTCGCCCGCCAATGTAACGATCGCTTTCTGAACAGTCTCGTTCAAATCCTTAAGTTCAATTGCCTGGAATTCTTCATTCCCCACAACTACTTCGTTATTCACTGCTGATAATACTACTAAATCATTTGCTACAACTGCTGTAAAACCTCCCGCTAATACAGCTAAACATAAAATCATCTTTTTCATAATCAGTAAAATTTAAGTGGTTATTGTTTCACTTTATAGATATCCAAAGTCTATGCCAAAACAATAAACACCACTAAAACAAACAGTTATAAAAACATCAAATCGCAAACATGTTGCTAAATGGTGAATATTTCCACATGAACATGTAGAAGAATTCAGCATACCAACAACATACAAAATCGATTAAATATATAATTGACTTATCTGACGGAGATTTTCAGAAGGAGTTCTGAGGAGTTTTATTAATTCTTATTTTCTGTTGCTCCATATCGGTACGCAATATTTTTCCAAAATCATAGATAGCGATGGAATCCGTAAAATAGGGCCAAAGCTCCGTATTCTTAACATTAGGCAATAATGTAAGAACTTTTGTAGGATTCAATTCTTCCGTTTCAGGCGATGATATAGCAGCATGATAATTCAATTCATACGGGTAACGACTCCGGATCAAAAGGATTGATCGATAATTGCGTTCTACTTCTTGTTTAGTTTTGCCATGAGTCGCTATGGTAAAAATAAATTGCACCGTATTCTTGGGCTGATCCCTAAAAAAGTGATTGATATTGTCGTACGTATCAATTATTTCTGCAAAATCTTCATAGTAAACGACACTATAATCGGGATTGCCTGTAGCTGAGATACTATCTAGCTGAATTACGACGCGACAACCTATAGGAAAAACAAAACCTTGCTCCTGAGCCATACTGCGTTCGCTAAATAGAAAACATAAAAAGAAAATTACAGGTATCTGTAAGTATCTGCTATTCATACAAAAAGTGTTTTATCGTTGTGTATCAATAACTACAACAATAAAACACTTCTTTAGATAGATCAAAAACACGAATTTATCACTATTTAATTTTTATTTTTTCAAAAGCTTCATTAAGATCTTCTTTCATTAAGAAACAGTTCAGCCTTTTCTAAGTCCTCGGGAGTATCAATACCGATTGTTTCCTCAAACGTTACACCAACCTTAATTCTGTATCCGTTTTCGATCCAGCGTAATTGTTCTAATGATTCGGCCAGTTCAAGCGAAGATTGCGGTAAGCGCGTTATTTCGGATAACACATCAGCCCGATACGCATAAAGTCCGATATGCTTATAAAATGTTTGTTCGGATGTCCATTTTTCCCATTGATGGTTGCGCACGTAAGGTATGATTGCACGGCTGAAGTAAATGGCTTCCATTCGTTTATTCAATACAACCTTAGGCGTATTGGGATTAAACACTGTCTGAAAATCACAATCCTTTTCGAAAGGTTTTACCAATGTTGCCAGTTCGGTAGCAGAATCGGCGAAACATTGTTTAAGCAATTCTATCTGAGAGGCCTGAATAAAAGGCTCGTCTCCCTGAATATTAATTACGACATCAAAGTTTCCTTCAATCTTCGTGTAAGCCTCATAACATCTGTCTGTTCCGCTTTTATGATCTTCAGAGGTCATTACAACCTTACCTCCGAAAGCAATTACCGCATCATAAATACGCTGATCGTCTGTCGCTACGACAACCTCATCTAACAGATCCTTTACTTGTTCATACACACGGCGGATCATGCTTTTGCCTCCAATCTCAACCAACGGTTTTCCCGGGAATCGTGTAGAGGCATATCTTGCGGGAATAATACCTAAAAACTTCATATTCAATCTTGATTTTTTATTTCTTCGACATATAATTGAGCACTCTCTTGTCTGCGGACAATAACAGGCTTACCTTTTTCAACAAAACCATAGATGGCAATTGCATCATAATGGACTCCATTTATCGTGATCTTACCCGATGGTCTTAAGTCTGTAAACGCAATTCCCGTTTCTCCAAGATGCTTTTTCAGAGACAGATCAGAAGATATGTATCCTTTATCTGTTTCTTGTGTGGCTGTAAGGGCAAGTTTACGGAAGAGTCCTTTATGACCTATACGGTTTGCCAGATAAATCAAGAGTCCTCCCGATGCCAGGAATCCAATCAATACCGTCATAGAGGCTTTTGCCCATTCGCGTTCATTGACACGATCAAATGTAAATAAAACATTATCAATCAAAGATAGGATCAGCGCCCCGATGATAAGTATAATCCCTATGATTCCGAAAACACCAAAACCCGGAATTGCAAAGATCTCCACAATCAGAAGGATCACTCCTACTATAAAAATGATAATCTCCCAATTGGCAGCCAGTCCGTCAATATATAAAGGTGCAAAATATAAGATTGCAGCTGTTACAGCCACGATCGAAGGGAAACCCATACCGGGCGATTGGAGTTCGAAGTAAATTCCTCCGATTAACAAGGTGATCAGTACGGCCTGAAAAGCCGGATTCATTAAAAAGCCTTTTACCTCATCAAACCAGGTCGGATTATATTTCTTTATCTCATAATCTTTTTCATGTAAACGATCTTCTATCAGTTGTTTAACACTTTCCGCCCTACCTTCACAATATCCGTTCTTTATCGCTTCTTCGGTAGTAAATGTCAGCACTTTGGTCGAATCTATCAATCCGGGAACAACGATACGACTATCCACCATTGCTTCAGCAATCAAAGGGTTACGCTTCCAGCGAATTTCCTTCTTTCCGTTCACAAAGATTGTATCTGCCCCATGAGATTCTGCCGTAGAGCGAATCGTCGAACGCATATATGACTGATACTTATCCGGCATTTGCTTACCTGTCTGATCTACTACGGTTGCAGCACCTATATTGGCTCCGTTGCGCATATAGATACTGTCACAGGCTATTGCAATCAGTGCTCCGGCTGATGCTGCATTGTTATCCACAAAACAATAAACCGGCAAAGAGTCGTTCAAGATCGCAGTTCGGATAGAATCTGCAAAAAGAACAGCTCCGCCATACGTATTCATGTGAATAATTACCGCATCCGCCTTTTGTTTATGTGCTTCTTGCAAGCCGTTTTTAACATACAACCAGGTTGTGCTGCCAATTTCTTTCTTGAGGTCGACTACATAAAACAGTTTATTTGCAGACAGAAGTGAGCAAATAAATAGCAGAGATAAGGTAATAAATGTCTTGATGCTTTTCATTGCAATTATGTATTAATCTATTTGTATTTTCAGTCCGTCATATGCGACAGTCACATGGTCAGGCAACACTTGTTGTATTTCCTCATGCAACCCGAATTGATGATTCATATGTATCAGCCAGTTTTGTGCTGCGCCGATTCGCTCGATATACTCCAGTGCCTGCGGCATACTGATATGAGCAATGTGCTCGGTTTGTCTGAGCGCTTCTATAATGAGAAACTCTACGCCTTCGAGCTTTGCCAGTTCTGTTTCCGCTATTTCTGTAAAATCAGTCAGATATGCCAGTTTACCTATTCGAAAACCACAAATCGGCAAACGGTGATGAAGTAATCGGATAGGCTCTATCATTAATCCTGTAAGTTCAAACGGATTTGTATCGAACTCACATAAATGCATTTCAGCAGCATAACCTGTTCCCTGCATCTGAAAGCAATAAGCCAGTCTGTTTCGTAATTGTTTTGCCACGTAGGGTTCACAACAGACAGGCAAAGCCTTATGTCGGGTAAGCGGACGCATTTCTTCCAAACCGGCTATATGATCGAAATGGGCATGGGTCAACAACAAAGCATCCACCCGTGAGAAGCCTTCCCGAATTGCCTGATATCTGAAATCCGGTCCACAATCAATCAATAGTTTTTGATCTCCGTTCTCAATTAAGAGCGAACTTCTTGTCCGTCTGTCTTTGGGATCGGATGAAGAACAAACACGACAATTGCACCCCAGTTCGGGAACCCCTGCGGAGGTTCCTGTTCCTAAAAAAGTCAGCTGCATATTTTATTTGACAATATATTTTTTCAATCCCTCACTGGCAAAAGTCTTATATGCACCCGTTTCTTCATCTGTATAAATGAAATATGCTTCTATTGAAGGATCTGCATCGACGATTCGTAAACTCTCTTCCAACCCCATAACCATAAAAGCGGTTGCAAAGGCATCAGCTGTCATACAGTCCGGAGCCACAACAGTCGCACTAAGCAGGTTATGCTGAATCGGATACCCGCTTTGAGGATTTATAGTGTGTGCATATTTCTTGCCATCTTTGACATAAAAGTTCCGGTAATTGCCGGATGTCGCAAGTGCCATATTCGAAATTTCGACTACCTCTTCTATTTCACTTACCATAGATGTCGAATCATCTATCGGTTTATTTATGCCCACACGCCACATTTTCCCTTTTGGGTTTACTCCGCCTGCAACAATTTCGCCACCGATTTCAACCATAAAGTTCACAATGCCGCGTGATCGCAATAGTTCAGCAACGACATCGCAGGCATATCCTTTTGCAATTGCCGACGCATCTATCATCGTTCGGGGATCTTGTTTTATGATTTTCCCGTTTACCAATGCTACTTTTGTATAGCCTACAAATTGTAAGATACTGTCAACTACCTGCTCATTTACTGAATCACTTTTCTTAAAACCAAACCCCCAAAGATTTACCAAAGGTGCCACAGTATAATCAAACGCGCCGTCAGTTACCTGTGCCACACGCTTTCCTGATTCGAAGACATTGATAAACCATTTATCAAGAATCACGGTCGTATCATTCAGATTTACTTTCGTGATAATCGAATTCGGATTAAACGGAGACAGCGAATAATCAAATTCCTTCAACTCCTCCTCTATTTCCTTCTTAAGATTTGCAGGATAATCATACGATATATTATACATCGTGCCAAAGATACGCCCCTGATCTTTCTGATACTCAGCCGCTGGCTCCTGTTGTCTCTGATTGTAAACTATAAATGTTATAGCAGCCGCTAAAAGAACTAAAAAAATATATTTTGTCCGTTTCATAAATTAAATGATTTGGAGTTAACGCCTAAAAATAAGTTTCTTTGCAAAGATAATTACATAAAACATTAAGAAACCATGTATTTCCAACATCTTTCGAAATTAGAGAAAAAATG
>JBOFKE010000076.1:0-5411 GCA_051657185.1 Bacteroidales bacterium
GAATGATAATTCTGCTTTTCTAAGCTTTGTCAGATAATGCTTCTTCAAATGAGCATAGAACTGTCCACCATTAATTCTCTTCAATTGTTGCTTTCGCTCTTCCGGAGTTATATCTGATGATAATATATCTCTTGCAGCTTTTGAGAATCGGGAAGTGTCTGAACGAAGAATAGAATTCAATCCTTCCCAATCCTCATCTACATAATTGAAGCTGACAGACTGCTTTGTCAAAGCCGGCATAAGAGTCTGCGCATAATGCAAAAATGCCTCTGAACGACGATTTGCCAAATAGCGATTTCTTTCATAAGGTCCTTCCGGCGAAGCAAAACCCGTTAATTCAATCTGGTCTATCTGCAAATAGTTCCGATTCAATTTTTGCAAATCAAAAGCTAACTGATTCAAATTTTCCTGATTTGATTCTATATCTTTGTTTATTTCATCTTTATTTACTTCAAAATGCAGCACATAAGCCAGCTTCACTGATCTGTCACTGTCCTTCGGGAACAGTCTGATAAATGGCAAAGCAGGATTTGATATTCGATCCTGATAATGATATTTTAATTTTCCTGAATCATAGACCGACTCATACGCTCTGCCGCATCCGCAAACATCCATATACAAATCCAGACTTGCATTTTTCATCCAATCTTCATAGAGAAATGATGTATCGATCCGGTACGTATAACTCTTCGATGATTTTCCATAGCGGTAAACCTCTTGCGGATTTTCAGCTGTTGCTTTCGGTTGAAACAGCAGAGAGCGCTTATAATTGTTGTAATTGGATTTACCCTTTACCGATATTACTGCTAACGGAAGTGTATTCTCTTCTGACAGCAAAACCGGACGGACAATTAGTTCTTTCTGACTGCTCAATCCTTTTTTGTCAATATCAATTCGATAGCTTACAAAAACAGAATCATTCACTTTCACTAAACGTGTTATAGCTGTTCTTATAAGATCTGCCTGACCGGAAGCGGGAAATAAGGGTTGAAGATAAAGTCCCGAAAACAGGCTTAACAGTATATATCTGATTAAATTACTCATAACAATCATTTTAATAAATAGATAATAGAAACAGATGCCTCAGTCGGTCCAAAATAATTTCTTTTCTCCCGACCTAATATTGTTCCGCAACCTGCACAATTGTATTTCTTATGATTCAGCCTCAGATAACCCAATCCTAAAGCTGTTTCCAGACTCCATCTCTTTCCCAGATAGAAATGATATCCGTAATTTATTCCCGCACCGATACTATATCCCTGAAAACGATATTTCTCAGAATCCTTCCCAAATAGCATCGGCAGTTTGTATCGGCTTATATTGTATTTCCCTCCTAATGTCTCTACGCCGATAAAATGCCCGCTAAATTTCTGACAAAACCAATAACGGTATTCCAGATCAATCAACCAATGGACAAGCTTCTTGTTACCGTTTTTTTGATTATGCAAATTCCATGGATTATACCCAAATCCTAAATCCAGCGTAGACTTGTCCGAAAGCGCATACTCGACGCCTAAATTGGGAGTCAACGTCATAAAGTCATATAATAGATTTGTCTTAATGCCGATGTTTTGCGAATAAATTTGCAAATGAATCAAGGCAAGAAATGTGCTTATCAGAATTTTTATTTTCATTATCCAGGTCCATTTTAAGCGATTAATCAAAAGATGTAATTTCATATTTATAAGCAATTGCTCCGCCTCATAAATATGTTACAAAATTACAATGGAAAGAAATGATGCGATTTGTATATTATCGCTAAAATTGACAACTATTGATTCTTTTACAAATAGACAAGGTATATTATGTTTATAATAATATTATACATTGATAAACAGCAATTTAAAAAATATCATAATACAAAAACAGTTTTCTCATTTTGACAATATGATAATACATAGTCAAACATATTGCTGATATGATAATAATAATCCTGATAGAATACATAAAACACTAAATTCATAGCGTATATTTGTTCCAAAATCGAACCTCTGCTACCTGAAAAATGACTGCATTTAGTTAATATTGAAATTAATCCAACTACATAAAAGTCTACTTTGAAATAGATCAGATACAATAAATAAGATATATTCTCACTTTAATTTTTTATTAATGCTAAATCTCGATGGTGCCATCTATTTATTTAGTGGCACGATTTGCCTATTGTTAGGCATAATTTTAATAACCAGTGAACACACATCCGGGAATTCATATTCAAGGATGCGTCACTTTCTTGCATACAGTGCTTTCATTGATGCATCGATTGATATATGCATCATCTATTTTAACCTCAGAAAAATCGATTATTTCTTTCTGGATCAATTTTTCATTCCATTATGCTATCTTACTCAACTTGTCCTAATATCTCTTTCCATGTTATATATACTTAGCAACACAAAATTGTATGATAAGAGAATTAAGAGAATGCTCCTGCCTGTATATGTTTTAGCAATAACTTATATCATCGTATATACATTACAGGCAGAGGAACATGTATTCTCTCTCAGTAATTATATCTATTTTGCATATAAACCTGTACTTAACACCCTTTCCGTTATCTTATATTTATCGATAATCTCTATTGCAATCGTATGTCTGTACTGGCTAGCTGTTGAGTCGGATCTATTCAAGAGAAAGGATAGCGGTGAACCTAAAAAGATCATTACCCGGAAATTGAAATTAATTGTTGTCGCAATATTTATATACTTCATCTTTGCTGCATTCGACTTCCTGTTATCGGATATTATTACCGACCCTGTGTTCATGCTACTGAATACCCTCGTTTTCGTTATTGGTGTAATTTATATACTGGGTCTGCAACATGTTGTGCCGGATCATGAAGATCTGAATACTGAAATAATAAAAAAAACAGTCTTAACCCAATCAGAGATCAGTCTGGATCAAAAAGTTACAATATGGATGAGCTCTTCCAGTAAACTTTATTTAAAGGAGAATATCACCTTACATTTTGTAGCGGAATCACTGAATGTCAATCCCCGTTTACTTTCGGAGTATTTAAATAATATGCTCGGTGTTAATTTCAATACCTGGATAAATTCATTGCGCATTGAAGAGGTAAAATCAATCATCAACAATAAAGAGGAAGAGTCTCTCACTGAAATTGCTTACAAAACGGGGTTTTCTGATTTAGCTGCTATGAGTAGAATATTTAAGAGACTACAAGGTGAAACACCTACAGCCTACCGAAATCGGATTCATAAAGAATAAACTCCTGACAGGTCATACTCATCGGTAAAACAAGCTTTTTCGTCGATAAGAGTATCCGTTACATCGGTAATAATATGTTTGTTTGAAAAGAATAACTTCATTTGCATGCACACGATTTTATTACTTAACGCAAAATCGAATGAGACCATACTTGGCACTTGCTCTATTATTCGGCTGTTGTTTCTCTGGCTTCACTCAGGAAAATAAAGCAGCCGGCTTTGACAATAAATACAAAAACAATCTTCTGCCTCTTATCGGAGATACGCTCCTGAATGAATCCCTGCTGAACAGTTCATCCTTTATTGAATTTATCGACAAAAGTTCGCTTTTAGAAATTCAGACCCAACTGGAAAGTGTCTTTATTTTACCTAACGACACTTCTTATTTTATGCGCAGAGCCATGCTCTGGAGTATGCTTTATAATAAGGAAAGCCAACGCATCGGAGAAAAATACAGACGGATGTTCAACCAGGTGATGACAAAACCTTTCCTCCGGGAACTCCAGAAGACCCGTCCCGCGGTGATCTACTCTGGATGTCTGGATCCAGTCGAACTCATACGCAGTCATAAACAAGCCAAACGTGCCGAAAAGGCCCGTGAGGTTATAGCGAAACTAAATAGAATAGAAGAAAAAGATTCTCTGCTCAAACGTATATATCTGATCGAAAATGCCTCGGTTATTTCCGAAGCTCTTGAAGAGATTATTGAAAAGAGAAAAGATACGACGACTGTCATCAGTAAGAACAAATAATCTTTTCGTCCGTCGGTAAAATCGGGGTTTTCATCGAACAATAAATGCTACGTATCGGCATCACTTTACAATAATCTGTTTGATTCGTTTCTTTGAAACAAAAAAATAAAAGCAGATGAAAAAACAAATGATTTTATATCTCCTGCTACTATTCAGCAGTATTTCTCTGAGAGCTCAGAATGAGACTAAGATGAAAGCTTTTACTTTGAAAGAAGCGATCGATTATGCGCTGGTTGAAAACTACGGGCAACAAATTCTTCAGATTTCACGTGAGGGTTCTCTGGAAGACATCGCTCAATCCAAGAGAGACTTGCTGCCGGACTTACAGGGCTCCGTATCGCAAAGCTTTTCCAATAATGGTAATAATGGTTCCTATAATCTGAATACTTCTCTTGCTTTGTGGAAAGGTGGGCAACAAATGAATGCGATTAAACGCGCTAAAGTTGTCTACCGGCAAAGTGATTCTAAAATGACACAGGCTCAGAATGAGCTTATGATTAATATTATCCAGGCTTTCCTCTCGGTTATCATGAATGAAGAATTACGGGAATATCAAAAATCGGTAGCTTCAATCAGTAAAGAGATGATGCATCAGGGGGAAATACGTTATAAAGCAGGGGAAATTCTTGAAAGTGACTACCTGCTTCTGCAGGCTCAATATACTTCAGACTCCTATGCCTTAACGAACAGTGAAATCAATCGGAACAATGCTTTACTGGATTTAAAAAAGCTTTTGTCTATTGACCCTGTTGTTCCTGTCAGTGTGGTCCATCCCAACACCTTCTCATTAGAAAATTTGGAGTTACCGCCTTTAAGCACTGTGATTGAACAGACGATTTCCTGGTTACCTGATCTGCAGATTACGGAACAAAATATTAATCTGGCACAGCTGGATGTCCGTATAGCCAAAGGGAACTATTCGCCTACCCTTTCTCTTAACGGATCCATAGGCACGAACTACAACGGATCCGCAGATGGCAGCTGGAGTAGTCAGTTTGGAGATAACAACTTACAACAGATTTCTCTGTCTGTTTCGATCCCACTATGGAATAAGGGAAAGACCAGATCTAACGTTAAACAGGCTAATTTCCGTCTTCAGCAGGCTAAATTGGAGGATGCACAAGCGGAGTTGAATTTGGTAACTTCTCTTGAAAAAGAGTACCTGAATGTTGTATCACTTTCCGAAAAATATCAGGCTGCTAAGGTCAGTAATGAGGCCTATGCCGAGAATTTTCGGGTATTCACTACCAAATTCGATAAAGGTGCCGTATCAACCACCGACCTTCTGCAACAACAGAATACCTATCTGAATGCATTAAACAATTACATTCAAAGTAAATACAGCTTCTGGTTTAATCGCAAAATGATTGATGTTTATATGGGTAACGAAATAAATAATTGACAACAATGAAAAAGAAAATTAGCATAATCA